>JAWOBH010000091.1:0-3089 GCA_046498125.1 Prochlorococcaceae cyanobacterium
GCCATGGGCCAGCCCCAGCCGCTGGGGGTGATGATCGCCCGCGGTGATCTGGCCGTGGAATGCGGCTGGGAAGCCCTCGCCGGCATCCAGGAGGAGATCCTGCGCCTCTGCGCCGCCGCCCATGTGCCCTGCATCTGGGCCACCCAGGTGCTGGAGGAGATGGCCCGCCACGGCACCCCCACCCGGGCGGAGATCAGCGACGCCGCCCTGGGGGCCCGGGCCGATGCCCTGATGCTCAACAAGGGGCCCAACATCACCGCCACCGTGCGTGCCCTGCGGCAGATCGCCGCCGGCAGCCTCAGCGGCCAGCCGGAGCACCCCAGCCACCGCGACCGGCTGGTGTGCTGCCAGAGCTTCCTGAGACCATGCTCGAGCGGCGGTCAGCGCTAACCAGACAGCCCCTGACCAGCACGACTGACCACCACGACTGACCAGGCAGGCTTGAAGGGCCTGAAGCAGCCCGCGCGATGACCTCAGCCGGTGGTGTCCTGCTCAACGCCGCCGGCGGCCTGGGGCTGTTCCTGCTCGGCATGGCGCTGATGACCGAGGGACTGCGCACCCTCGCCGGCGGCAGGCTGCGCCAGGGGCTGCTGCGGTTCACCCGCTCGCCCTGGAGCGGTGCGGTCAGCGGTGCCCTGGCCACGGCCCTGCTGCAGTCGTCGTCGGCCACCACGGTGGCCACGGTGGGGTTCGTGAGTGCCGGGCTGCTCAGCTTCCAGGCCTCGTTGGGCATCATCTTCGGGGCCAACATCGGCAGCACCGGCCTGGGCTGGCTGGTGGCCCTGCTGGGCATCAAGCTCAACCTCAGCCAGCTGATGCTGCCGCTGCTGCTGGTGGGGGCCGCGCTACGGGTGCTGGGTCGCGGCCGGCAGGCGCAGCTGGGGATCACCCTGGCGGGATTCGCTCTGCTGTTCACCGGCATCGACGCCCTGCAGCAGTCCATGGCCGGCCATGGACTGCTGCTCGACCCGGCCCGCTTCGATGCCGGCACCGTGATCGGCCGGCTGCAGCTGGTGCTGCTGGGTCTGCTCACCACGGTGATCACCCAGTCGTCGGGAGCGGGGGTGGCCACCACCCTGGCGGGCCTGGCGGCGGGCGCCATCACCCTGCCCCAGGGCCTGGCCCTGGCGATCGGCTTCGATGTGGGCACCACGATCACCGCGATCCTGGCGGCCATCGGGGCCAGCCTCAGCGCCCGGCGCACCGCCGTGGGCCATGTGGTGTTCAACCTGTTCACCGCCGGCCTGGCCTTCATCCTGCTGCCCCTCTACCTGGGGGCCCTGGAGCAGTGGTGGCCGGGCCTCATCCGCAACGACGCGGAGTTCGCCCTCACAGCCTTCCACACCGGCTTCAGCGTCATCGGTGTGCTGCTGATGCTGCCGTTCACCGTGCCCTTCGCCGCTCTGATCCGCCGGCTGCTGCCCGCCGACGGCAATCGCACGGTGGACGCCCTGGGCGACACCCCCCCGCAGGATGCGGGGACGGCCATCAGCCAGGCCGAGGAGGCGATCAACCAGACCTTCGTGACCCTGCTCAACCTGCTGCGCCGGGCTCTGGCGGAGGATACCGGCCGGCGCCAGGCCCAGAAACTGGAGGTGCTGCAGGGCGACCTGGACCGGCTGGAACTGTATCTCGATCAGATTCACTTCGGCGGCCTCAGCCAGCCCCTGGGCCGCCATCTGGTGCACCTGCTCCACGGCCTCGATCACCTGCAGCGTCTGCACGAACGCTGTGAGGAAGAACCGGAACGGCTGCACACCGTGGTGCGCAGCACCTCCCTGGCCGACGAGCGTCAGGACCTGCAGCGCTTGGTGGAACGGCTGATTCCCCTGACCCTGGAGCACCAGTGGGTCGATGCCGCCACTGCCGCCGAACGCTGTGCCCAGCGGTTCGCGCAACGGGTGGATGGCTACCGCGATGCCGTGGTGGACCGGGTGGCGGGCGGGGACCTGGATGTGGACAGCGGCACCGCGCGACTGGAGGCGATGCGCTGGCTGCGTCGGGTGAGCGAACACCTCGAGCGGATCAGCAGCCACCTCGGGCAGCGGGGCTGAGCCCTTCAGCTCAGCTTTTGAGCAGCGAGCCTTTGCTGTCCTTGAGCTGCTTCCACATGCGCCGGATTTCGTCGTAGGCCTCCTCCTGGGTGAGCTTGCCGTTGCTCTGCAGCCCCACCAGCAGCCCCACCCGGTCGGCGAAGGTCTCCAGGTTCTGGTGAAACATCACCCGCTGGGGCGACCAGTCCTCGGCCCGATAGGAGGAGTGGCCCTCCAGGGGAGCGCGAACGCTGGGCGCATCGTCGGGGCGATGGTCGCCGGCGGGTGGCTTGGAGGGTGAAGAACTCAAGGGGAGATCCTGCAGATCGAGGCCCTGCACCGGGCGTCAGGCCAGGCTAAACGTGGCCCTGGGCCCATGCAGCCAGCGCAGCGCAACCATGGCCGCCCGTGTGATCTGGGGCACCGACGGCCCGCACGACTGCTCCGAGGATGCCGCTGGCGCATCCAACCGGCATGATCTCAGCGAGCCTGGTGTCCGACGTGATGGTCTGCCTGCTGCTTCAGGCCTCCCTCGTGACCGGCGCCCAGGTGCTCGAGCGCTGGATCATTCCCGAGGCACCGTGCTGCGTCCAACCCCTGGTGCCCTGAGCTCCCGCCGGCTGGAGGAACGGCCGGCCAGCCTGCCCAGCGAGCTCTATGTGCACGGCGGCCGGCAGCCCTGCCGCCTCAGCGCCATGGTGTTCGGCCCCGACGGAGCCGAGCTGCGCACCCTGGACACAGCCCGCGACCTGGCTCGGCTCAAGGGCATCGGGGTACCGGTCTGGTTGCGGGTGGTGGGTCTCTCCCACCCGGATCGGATCGCCGCCCAGCTCGAAGGCCTGGGCATTCCCCCCCTGCTGCTGCCGCCCCTGCTGGAGGTGCCGCAGCGGCCGCGGGTGGACAGCCTCGACCATGCCCTGCTGGTGGTGCTGCACCGCCTGGCCAGGGCCCGCGATCCGGCCCACCTGATCAGCTCCCAGGTGGGCCTGCTGCTGCTGCCCAACCTGCTGGTGAGTTTCGAGGAGGCCGGCCAGGGGGAGTCGTTCGCCGAGATCA
>JAWOBH010000095.1:0-2553 GCA_046498125.1 Prochlorococcaceae cyanobacterium
ATGCCGTGGGTGTACCAGGAGGTGACGAAGGTGGTGCCGGTGAGCCAGCCGCCCAGCGCCAGGTAGGCGCAGGGGAAGAGCAGCAACCCGGACCAGCCGACAAAAACGAAACGGTCGCGCTTGAGCCAGTCGTCGAGGACATCGAACCATCCCCGGCCCGCTGGCGCGCGCCCTACTGCGATCGTCATGGATGAGGGGCCTTCATGAAGCGTTACAACCAAATCCTATGGGGTGGAGACCCGAACCGCGGGACTCGGCCCACCTGTTGAGTAGAAGCTCCTATCGCTATTGCTCTGGGCCTGGCCCTCCCCCCGCTCGCGCCGCCGGGCACCCCGCAGCTCGCCGTTCGCCAGAGTGGGATGCAGGTTTCCCCCCGCCCCGATGTACCTCGTCGAGCTCTCGATCAAGCTCAGTCCCATGCCGATCGTGGTGCAGCGCAAGGAGCTGGGCGATGCCCAGACCCTCTACGGGGAGGTGCGTGCCGCCATGGAGAGCGGCAGTCCGCGGCTGCTGGAGCTGACCTGCGAGAAGGAACCGGACAAGAAGGTGACGCTGCTCAGCAGCGAGGTGGTGGCGGTGCAGATGGCCGAGAAGTCGGCCGGCGGGGCGGGCGCCAAGCGGCCCGGTTTCAGCTTCGACAGCTGAGGCGTTGACCACCGCGTCTTGCTCGTCCGCGCCGATCCCTTGCCCGCTCCCCGTTCCGGCCCGGCCTCCAGCCCAGCCCTGGTGGCTGAAACCATCAGCCACACCTGGCCGGGCACCCAGGTCGCGGCCCTGCGCGACTGTGCGCTGGAGCTGCCCCGCCCCGGCCTGTGGATGCTGGTGGGCAGCAACGGCAGCGGCAAGAGCACCCTGCTGCGACTGATCGCCGGACTGCTGCCGCTCCAGCGGGGCCGCATCCACTGCCAGCTGCGCAGCGCGCTGGTGTTTCAGAACCCCGATCATCAGCTGCTGCTGCCCAGCTGCAGCAGTGAGCTGCTGCTGGCCATTGATACGCGCCTGAATCGCTCCAGCCGGGAGCGGCGGGTGGAGGAGGTCCTCGAGCAGGTGGGCATGGCGGGGCTGGCGGACCGGCCCATCCATGCCCTCAGCGGCGGCCAGAAACAGCGCCTGGCCATTGCCACCGCCCTGGCCAGCGAGGCCGAGCTGCTGCTGCTCGATGAACCCACCGCCCTGCTCGACCCCGACAGCCAGCAGGAGGTGCTGGCCCTGATCCGCCGGCTCACCAGCCGCGCCGACCAGCCGCTCACGGCCCTGTGGATCACCCACCGGCTCGAGGAGCTGGCCAGCTGCGATGGGGCCGCCCTGATGCGCGATGGACGGGTGGGCCCCTGGCAGCCGGGGCCGGCCCTGGCCCGCCGGCTGGCGGGCTGATCCCCGGGCAGCGCTTGCCCAGGGGGACGGCCGACCGGTATGGTCTGAAATCGCTGGCACTGCTGGTGCCGGCTGGTTCAGTTCACGGTTGATCCCCAGCGGATCTCAAGGCCGGAACTGCCATTCCTCGGTAGCTCAGCGGTAGAGCGGTCGGCTGTTAACCGATTGGTCGCAGGTTCGAATCCCGCCCGGGGAGTTTCAGCTCAGCCCAGACGTCACGGCTCCCCATCAGGGTGTTCGTCGCGATGGTCCAGGCATGGACGTGGTCGTGTTGTGGGTTCGCTGCGTCTTGCGCAGGGCGGAGCGAGCGCTGGACGCCCGCGAACGGACACAATTGGCTCGATTCAGGTGACTCGGCTCTGGGGCCCCATCGGCCCAGCCCCCTCAATCCGCCCCCACGTCCGCCCTCCGCTCTGAGATGAAGCCCTGCATCCTGCTGATCGAGGACGACAGCGACATGCGCGATCTGGTGGCCGGGCACCTCAGCCACAGCGGCTTCGACGTGCACAGGGCCGAGGACGGCATTCGCGGTCAGGCCCTGGCCCTGCAGGTGGTGCCGGATCTGATCCTGCTTGATCTGATGCTGCCCAAGGTGGACGGCCTCACCCTCTGCCAGCGCCTGCGCCGGGATCAGCGCACGGCCCGCATCCCCATCCTGATGCTCACGGCCCTGGGAGACACCAAGGACAAGGTGAGCGGCTTCAACTCCGGCGCCGACGACTACCTCACCAAGCCCTTCGACCTCGAGGAACTCACCGTGCGCGTCAAGGCCCTGCTGCGGCGCAGCGACCATGCCCCCCTGGCCAGCCAGCACAGCGAGATCCTGAGCTTCGGCCCCCTCACACTGGTGCCTGAGCGCTTCGAGGCCATCTGGTTCGACCAGCCCGTGCGTCTCACCCATCTGGAGTTCGAACTGCTGCACTGCCTGCTGCAGCGCCACGGCCAGACCGTGGCCCCGGCCCTGATCCTCAAGGAAGTGTGGGGCTATGAACCCGACGACGACATTGAGACGATCCGGGTGCACGTGCGCCATCTACGCACCAAGCTGGAGCCGGATCCCCGCAAACCGCGCTTCATCAAGACGGTATACGGGGCCGGCTACTGCCTGGAGCTGCCCAGCCCCGTGCCCAGCTCCAGCAGCGCCACCTCCCAGGCCAGCCGGGGCTGCACGTAGGCGCG
>JAWOBH010000096.1:0-2834 GCA_046498125.1 Prochlorococcaceae cyanobacterium
ATGCCGTGGGTGTACCAGGAGGTGACGAAGGTGGTGCCGGTGAGCCAGCCGCCCAGCGCCAGGTAGGCGCAGGGGAAGAGCAGCAACCCGGACCAGCCGACAAAAACGAAACGGTCGCGCTTGAGCCAGTCGTCGAGGACATCGAACCATCCCCGGCCCGCTGGCGCGCGCCCTACTGCGATCGTCATGGAGAGAGCAGAACACCGGGCGATCGTAACAACGTTGAGCGGCACTGCGAGGCACTTTGCAACGGGCTGACATCCCTTGCTGGAACTGGCTTCTACCTGCCTGCCCGGGCCTCGCGGCCGCGCTCCGCGCCAAGATGGCGCTACTTCTGTCCGTCCTGACGGATGGCTCCCCCCTCCGTGGCTTCCAGCAACGTGACCGACGCCTCCCCCGCCACTCCCTCCGCCACTCCCTCCGCCACCGATGTGCTTGAGCAGTCGGTGCTGGGATCCCGCCGTCCCTCCAATCTGGCCGTGGCGGTGGTGGTGAGCCTGGGCGGGGTGGGCTTCTTTCTCACCAGCCTCTCGAGCTTTCTGCACCGCGACCTGCTGCCCGTCGGCCATCCCGCCGATCTGGTGTGGGTGCCCCAGGGGCTGGTGATGGGCCTCTACGGCGTGGCCGCTGTGCTGCTGGCCACCTATCTCTGGCTGGTGATCGGCATCGATGTGGGCGGCGGCAGCAACCGCTTCGACCGCAGCGCCGGAACCGCCACCATCACCCGGCGGGGCTTCCGCCAGCTGATCGATGTGCAGATCCCCCTGCGCGAGATCCAGGCCGTGAAGGTGGAGGTGCGCGATGGTCTCAACCCCCGCCGCCGTCTGGCGCTGCGGGTTCAGGGCCGCCGCGACATGCCCCTCACCCGGGTGGGTGAGCCGATGCCCCTGGCCGACCTGGAGCTGGCCGGTGCCCAGCTGGCCCGCTTCCTGGGTGTGCCCCTGGAGGGGGTATGAGGATGGCCGCCCGGCTGGCCGCCATCGGGCTGGCGGCGGCCCTGCTGCTGGCTGGCTGCTCCGCCGGCGGCCAGGGCACTGCCGATCTGGGATGCGCCACTGCTGCCGCTCCCTGCCTGGAGGGCACCACCTCGGTGCTGCTCACCACCTCCAAAGGTGAGGTGCTCCTCGAGCTCGACGGGGATGCCGCTCCACTCACCGCCGGCAATTTTGTCGATCTGGTGCGCCGCGGGGTGTACAACGGCACCAGCTTCCACCGGGTGGTGCGCGACCCCACCCCCTTCGTGGTGCAGGGCGGTGATCCCCTGTCGGCCAACCCGGTGACGCCGCCCAGCCAGCTGGGGAGCGGCAACTTCATCGATCCCGACAGCGGCCAGGTGCGCCTGATCCCCCTGGAACTGAAGCTCAGCGATGAGGAGGCGCCCCGCTACGGCGAGTTGCTCACCAGTCCGGCCATGACCCGCCAGCTGGCCCTGGCCCACCAGCGTGGTGCCGTGGCCATGGCCCGCTCCGCCGACCCCAATTCCGCCAGTGCCCAGTTCTACGTGGCGCTTCAGGCCCTGCCGGAGCTGGACGGCCGCTATGCGGTGTTCGGCCGGGTGAGCCAGGGGATGGAGGTGATCGATCGCATTCAGCAAGGCGACCGCATCACCAGCGCCACAGTGGTGGACGCGGACTAGGCCGGGACCCGTTTCTCGGAAGCCGTGACCTTGAGGAGCTCCGTGTTCACCCCGGAGGCCCGCTCCAGGGCCACCTTGCCGGTGCGGGCGATCTCGAGGATGCCGTAGGGCTCGAGCAGCTGCTCCAGGGCCACCAGTTTGCCGGGATCTCCCACCACCTCCAGGGTGAGGGCCTCATCGGCCACGTCCACCACGCGGGCGCGGAACACCTGCACCAGCTCCAGAATCTCCCCGCGCTGGCGCACCGGCGCCGCCACCTTGAGCAGCATCAGTTCGCGCTCCACAGCCGGGATCGTGGACAGGTCGACCACGCCCAGCACGTTGATCAGCTTGTCCAGCTGCTTCGTCATCTGCTGGAGGGTGCGGTCGTCGCCCTCCACCACCATGGTGAGGCGTGACATGCCGCGGTGTTCAGCCGGTCCCACCGCCAGGCTCTCGATGTTGAAACCGCGCCGGGCGAACAGCCCGGAGATCCGGCTCAAGGCTCCGGATTCATCCTCCACCAGCACCGAGAGGGTGTGCTTCATGGCCTGCACCTGAGGCAGCCAAGCTACCGCTCCGGCTGCGCCTTGAGGTCCGCCGCCGGCAGGCGGCCCAGCCAGCCCAGCAGGGCGCCGTTGAACTGCTCCGGAGCCTCGTCGTGGGGGCAGTGGCCGCAGTGCTCCAGCACCTCCAGCGGCAGCCCCGGCCGCAGCGACAGCACCTGGGCGGCCACCCGCACCGGCACCAGCTGGTCGCGCTGGCCCCAGAGCAGCAGCATCGGCTGGGACAGCCGTCCCAGCAGGGACGGTGCCGTGGCGCCGTGGGGCCGCAGGGCCATGGCGATGCTCATCGCCCGCAGGGCCCGCACCGCCCCCGGCCGGCGGGCCGGGCGGGCGATCAGGTGGCGCAGCTCGCCATCGCCGATCACCGGGCTGGCGTAGGCCGATTGGATGCCCAGATCCAGCAGCGGCGAATTCGCCAGCAGGGGCACCAGCAGTTCCAGCGGCAGCAGGCGGCAGAGGGCGATCACCAGCCAGCGCTTCAGCCGCCGCCGCCAGGGGGGGCGCCGCGGCGGCCGCGTCTGGGGGGCGCTGAGCAGGGTGGGATCGGGCAGGGGTACGGCCGCCACGGCCCGCACCCAGGCGGGGAAGAACACGGCACAGCTGAGGGCCACCAGACCGCCGAGGGAATGGCCCACCAGCACCGCCGGCCCGCC
>JAWOBH010000127.1:0-6217 GCA_046498125.1 Prochlorococcaceae cyanobacterium
CAGCAGAAGTCATACTGCATGGAACATAAATATTGCCTGTGGTCAACCATCCTCGCGAACTCAGCTGTGGAATCCAAAGCTTGGTGTAGACAGCCCGTATAGAGTGGCTCCATCCGTGGAGGAGCTGCTGGCTGTGCGCCAGCCCATCGCCGAGGCCCTGCTGGTGCGGGCGCCGGCCATCGACGGCGCGCCGGAGCTGCTGCAGCGGTGTGCTGCCCTGGGGATCCCCATGGCCCTGGTCACCAGCAGTGCCCGCCCCTCGGTGGCACTCAAGAGTGAACCCCATCCCTGGCTGAGGGCCATCACCGTGCGCATCCATGGCGACGACCCGGAGCTGAAGGCGGGCAAGCCAGCCCCCGACCCCTTCCTGCTGGCGGCGCAACGGCTGGGGGTGGCACCAGCGCACTGCTGGGCCTTCGAGGATTCGCTGGCGGGCGCCACCGCAGCCGCAGCCGCCGGCTGCCAGGTGGTGGTGCTGCTCAGCGCTGGTGACGACGCTGGTCGTTTCCCCCCATCCTGCCGCTGCCTGCACTCGTTGCGCGACCTGCAGCTGGGCTGAGCTGAGAGTCCGGGCGGGTCAGTACAGGCGGCTGAGCACGAAATCGGGCAGGGCCCGCAGGGCGCTGCGGGGCTCTGAGGGGGGCAGCCAGTCGATCGCCTCGGCCGCCTCACGGGCAAAGCGCTCGGCCAGAGCACGGGAGCGCGGGATCGCTTCACAGCCGCGCACCAGAGCCAGGGCCTGCTCCAGATCACCCTCCTGACTGAACTCCCGCTCGATCAGCCCGGCCAGGGCGGGGCGCTCCTCCAGGGCATAGAGCGCCGGGGCGGTGAGGTAGCCAGAGGCCAGATCACTGGCAGCGGGCTTGCCCAGCTGCTGGTCGCTGCCGGTGAAATCGAGCACATCGTCCACCACCTGGAAGGCCAGGCCCAGCTGGCGGCCGAAGCGGTGCAGCGCATCGAGCTGTTCTGTGGGCAGGCCCGTGAGGACGCCGGCGGCCCGGGCGCTGTTGGCGATCAGCGAGGCGGTTTTGCAGTAGCTCTTTTCCAGATAGGTCTCGAAGCTCTGGCCCGTGTCGTAGCGGTAGAGGCCCTGCTTCACCTCGCCGTCGGCCAGGTCCATGATCACGCGGCTGAGCAGCTTCACCACGTCCAGGTCGTCCAGGTTGGCCAGGTGCCAGCTGGCCTGGGCGAACAGAAAATCGCCGGCCAGCACCGCCACCCGGTGGTTGAAGCGGCTGTGCACGGTGTCCACGCCGCGGCGGGTGGCGGCCTCGTCCACCACGTCGTCGTGCACCAGCGAGGCGGTGTGGATCATCTCGGTGATCTCGGCCAGGCGGCGGTGGCGCGGCGTGAGTTCGCCCTCGGGCGACACGGCACGGGAGAGAAGCAGCACGATGCCGGGGCGAAGCCGTTTGCCACCGGCGGCGAACAGGTGCTCGGCGGCCGCCTGAAGGATGGGATGGCCGGCGCCGATCAGGCTGCGCAGGTCGGCCAGCAGGGCGTCGAGATCGGCCTCAACCGGCTGGAGCAGCTCAGCAACCGTTGCCACATCACCTCCTCTGTGGCGCGATCCTAGGCGGCGTGACCAGCCTGCCGCAGGCTGACGCGCTCCACCGCAGTGGCGCGGCCCAGCCAGCTGTGGGCAGAGCTGGCGAAGCTGTCCGGACAGCCGGTGACGCACAGGCGGGTGCGCTCGGCGGTGGCCGCCCACAGGGCCTGTCCCTGCTCAGACTCCGGCAGGTCGCCGAGGCTGGCCAGCAGGGGGCCCAGCCGCGTCACCGCCGCCTCAGCCGGGTCGATCAGGCGGGTACCGGGCGGCAGCAGCTCCTGCAACAGCGCCCGCAGCAGCGGGTAGTGGGTGCAGCCCATCACCACGGTGTCCACCGCCGCTGCCAGCAACGGCTCCAGGTAATCGAGGGCCACCTGGCGCAGTTCAGGAGCCTGCAGGCGGCCGGCTTCGATCAGGGGGACGAAGGCGGGGCAGCCCACCTCGGTGACCACAGCCTGGGGGCGGCTGGCGTGAATCGCCCGACGGTAGGCCCCACTGGCGGCGGTTGCCGGGGTGGCCAGCACGCCCACCCGGTCGCTGTCGATCACGGCGGCCACGCTGTCGATCAACCCCACCACCGGAACCCCGGCCTCGGCCACGGCCACATCCAGGGCCAGGGCATTGGAGGTGTTGCAGGCCATCACCAGCACGCCCACCCCCTGGTGGCGCAGCCACTGCACCACCTCGGCGGCAATGGCGCGGATGTCGTCCACGCTGCGGGTGCCGTAGGGAACGCGGGCGGTATCGCCCAGGTAGAGGCAGGGAGAGTGGGGATAGCAGGCCTGCACCCGCCGCAGCACTGTGAGACCACCCACACCGCTGTCGAACAGGCCCACCAGCAGGCTCATCAACGCCCTCCGAGAAAATCGAGGATGCCGGCGGCGATCGCCAAAGCCATGCGCCGCCGGAAGTCGGGGTTGGCCAGCCGGGGGGCATCGATCGCACCGGTCACAAAGCCCATCTCCACCAGCGCCGCCGGCATCACGGTGCGGCGGATCACGAAGAACCGGCCCTGCTTCACCCCCCGGTTGGGGGTGCCGGGGGAGACGGCCATCATCCGGCGCTGCAGGGCACTGGCAAGCAGCTGGGAACGGCCACCGGCGAAATGGAAGGTTTCCACCCCATTCACATCCGGCCTGGCCATGCTCAGGGCATTGGCGTGGATGCTCACGAAAGCGGACGCGCCCGAACGGTTGGCGATCGACACCCGCGGTGGCAGGTCGAGGTCGATCTCGCTGGTGCGGGTGAGCGTGACCAGCACGCCGCGGGCCTGCAACAGCCTTGCCACCTGCAGCGACACATCGAGCACCACATTGGTCTCGCGCAGGCCGCCGATCCCCACGGCACCAGGGTCGGGCCCCCCGTGGCCGGGATCGATCACCACCCGGTAACGGCCCCGGGGCACGACCGGCAGGCCATCGGCTGAGAGCGGGGCGCTGGCGGTGGGGAAAGGGCTGCGTACCGGGGAGGCTGCAACCAGCGGCCGCTCCAGATCGCCCTCGCCGATGCCCAGCACCACCGGCCGGTTCACCCCGCGGAACTCCATGCGCCAGCGGTCGCGGGCGGTGCCCACCAGGCGCAGGCTGCGGGGATCGAGCCGGGTGCCGGGCACGAACTCCAGCACCAGACGGGTGGTGTTGGGCGTGGGCTGACCGATGCGCACTTCGCGGATGGCACCACTGCCGCGGATCGAACGGGCTCGTTGGGGGGCGCCGGGGAAGTCGATCCACACCCGGGGCCCCTGACCCGCCTGGCCGGCTTCATAGAACGCCTGCAGGGAGACATCGGGGCTGGTGCGCAGCTCCAGCACCCCCTGCCGCGTCACCCGCCAGGCGGCCAGGCTGGACGCCAGAGCGGGCAGATCCGCCAGCAGCAGGGCCAGCACCAGCAGCCCCCGCCAGCCGAGCCGGCGCGATCCGGGCCAGCGCCCCAGGAGCCTCATCAGCGGGTTGCGAACAGGGCGGTCCTGCGGTGCTTGAGGCTGGGCATCTGGGCCCGAACCCGTTGGCCATGGCGGGAGTCGATCGGCGCCACGGCCAGGCCGGGTGCAACCCCGGCATCGGCCAGCACGGTGCCCCAGGGATCGATCACCAGGGCGTGGCCATGGGTCTGGCGGCGGGCGTAGTGCAGCCCGGTCTGAGCGGGGGCCACCACGTAGGCCGTGTTCTCGATCGCCCGGGCCTGCAGCAGCACCTGCCAATGGTCCTTGCCGGTGAAGGCGGTGAAGGCTGCGGGCACCATCAGCACATCGGCGCCCTCCCGGGCCAGGTGACGGTAGAGCTCCGGGAAGCGAACGTCGTAGCAGATCGACAGACCGATCGCCCCCAGCCCAGGCACCGTCACCACCGGGGGCAGCTCAAGGCCCGGCTGCACCGTGGCCGACTCCCGGTAGGTGTCGCCGTCGGGAAGATCCACGTCGAACAGATGGATCTTGTCGTAGCGGGCGAGCAGCTGCCCCTCGGTGCCCACGAGCTCCGCGCGGTTGAGGGTGAGGCCCTCCCCGGCCGGCACGGGAAAGCCGCCGCCCAGCAGGGTCACCTGGTAGCGCCGGGCCATGGTCACCAGGAAGCGGCTGCTGCGTTCGGCCAGCTCGGGTGCCAGCTGGAGGCGCAGAGCGTCTTCGCCCATGAAGGCGAAGTTCTCGGGCAGGCCCACCAGTTCGGCACCACGACGGGCGGCCAGCTCGATCTGTTCCTCGGCGGCGGCAAAATTGGTGTCCGGGTCCGGTGTGCTGGTGAGCTGCACAGCTGCCGCCAGATAGCTGCTCACCACATCGACGGATCGAACCGGCGAAGTGTATCGGAGCTGCCCTCAGCGGGCCCGCAACACCCCGGGCTCCGCTTGCACGGGAACCACCTGAAGGGTGTCCACGGCGCTGCAGCAGGCCAGATCGCCGTCGTGGTTGCCCAGCCCCATCAACCGCTGGCCGTGGCTGGCCACCCGCAGACAGGTCTCCGGATCCTGGCGCCACTGCTGCCAGAGGGCCAGGGCGGCGAGCATCTCGTCGTTGCCGAACTGCACCTCAGCGTGGGGCGCCACGGCCTGCTCACACAGGGCTGAGGCCAGGGCACCGGCCGCCAGAGAGTCCTCCAGCGAATAGGCCCCTTCCCAGCCGCTGCCCACCACCCACACCCGCCGGCAGCCCCGCTCCAGCAACCGCCGCGCCACGGCCGTGCGGTTGGGCAGGCAGGCGGTGAGCAGCAGGGGCACCTCGCGCACCGCCGCCAGGGAGCGGGTGCCGTTGGTGGTGCTCATGAAGATGCGCTTGCCGGCCACCAGATCGGGGGTCACCGCCAGCGGCGAATTGCCCAGGTCGTAGCCCGCCACCCGCTGGCCGCCGCGCTCGCCGGCACGCAGACGCAGCTCGGCGGGCCAGGCCTCGGCAGCCGCCTCCAGCTGCTGGAGATCGGCGAAGGCCTGGATCGCTTCAGCCCCGTGGTGCAACGCCCAGGCAATCGTGGTGGTGGCCCGCAGCACATCGATCACCACGGCCGCATCGGGACCTTCCGCGCTGGGCGGGGTGAGGGCCGGAACAGCCTCGGAGGTGTGGAAGTAGGAGATCTGCACGCAGTCGCGCCCTGGAAGCCGGTTCAGTGTGTCAGCACTGCCTGAAGGCTTGCGCCACAGTGACCCCGACGCTCGCAAGCCCCCCAAGCCCTTGGCGATCAAGCATGGCCGTGACCTGCGCCGCTTTCTGAACCTGCTGGAGGAGCGGGGGCGGCTGCGGCGCATCAGCGCCCCGGTGGACCCTGATCTCAAACTGGCGGCGATCGCCGACCGGGTGCTCGCCGCCGGCGGACCGGCGCTGCTGTTCGAGAACGTGGTGGGCTCCACGATGCCGGTGGCGATCAACCTGATGGGCACCCAGGAGCGGGTGCTGTGGAGCATGGGCATGGAACGGCCCGAGGAGCTCGAGGCCCTGGGAGAGCGGCTGGCCCTGCTGCAGCAGCCCCGGCCTCCGAAAGGGGCCCGGGAAGCGGTGCGCTTCGGCTCAGTGCTGCTGGATGTGCTCAAGGCCAAGCCCGATCTGGATCTCACCCCCCCCTGCCGCCAGCAGGTGTTCAAGGGGGAGGCGGTGAACCTCGACGCCCTGCCGCTGCTGCGCCCCTGGCCCGGCGATGGCGGCCGGATCATCACCCTGGGGCTGGTGATCACCAAGGACCCGGAAACCGGCACCCCCAACGTGGGTGTGTACCGGCTGCAGCAGCAGAGCATCAACACGATGACCGTGCACTGGCTGAGCGTGCGCGGCGGCGCCCGCCACCTGCGCAAGGCTGCAGCCCTGGGCAGGAAGCTGGAGATCGCCATCGCCATCGGCGTGCACCCGCTGCTGGTGCTGGCGGCGGCAACGCCGATCCCGGTGCAGCTGAGCGAGTGGCTGTTCGCCGGCCTCTACGCCGGTGAGGGGGTGCGGCTGGCCAAGTGCAAAACCGTGAATCTGGAGGTGCCCAGCCACAGCGAGGTGGTGCTCGAGGGCACGATCACCCCCGGCGAGGAGCTGGCCGATGGGCCGTTCGGCGACCACATGGGCTTCTACGGCGGCGTGGAGGAGTCGCCGCTGGTGCGCATCCAGTGCGTCACCCATTTTGGAACTTTGCCTGATGGACTTTTAATGTATTTTCATCAAGAAAATACCGACAATATTTTCATCACTGGCATTGGACAGCC
>JAWOBH010000177.1:0-5966 GCA_046498125.1 Prochlorococcaceae cyanobacterium
CGCCATGGCCTTCAGCGTGACGCCCTGGCACGGCTTTCTCTGGGGCCTCGATGGCCGCGGTCATGGCGTGGGTGTGAACCACGATCCCAGCCTGCCCCGGTCTCCAGATAGGTGGGTGCGAGATCCTGGCGGCGCGCTGCCCTTCCTGGCCCAGGGCAGCCGCTTCGTAGCCCCCACCCTGCCGGTGCCGATCAACGCGCCCGCACCGGAGATCGACACCGCCGACGATCTGGCCCTTTGCCGTCAGCTGGCCCCCCTGCTCGACCGGCTGGACGGGGCCTCCCGCCTGGAGATCACCCCTTGAGCAGCCTGCAGGGACAGCACATCGCCGCCCTGGCCTGCTTCGATTCGTTCGGCAAGACGGCCATGAACCTGCTGCATGCGGCGCGGCGGGCCGGGGCCCAGACCACCCTGCACCTGATGGAGCTGCCAGGTCGCAAGCTGTCGCGCCGCCAGGTGCTGGAAATCCGCCGCATCGGCCCGCGCACCGAGCTGCGCCAGCACCTCTGGGGGCAGCTGCGCAGCCTGCGCGGCGAACTGGCCACGCTCGACGCGCTGGTGCTGGGCCTCGACGGACGCCGGACCCGCGAGACCCTGCTGCTGCTCCAGTCGGAGTGGTCGGGGGAGCCGCGCCGACCGGTGCTGGTGAGTGCCTACCCGGGCATTCTCTTTCGCCACCAGCTCGAGGGGATGATGGATCGCTCGGGGGTGGATCTGCTCTGCCTGAACGCCGAGGTGGACCTCGATCTCTACCGCCGTGGATGCCACGACCTAGGCATGGATGGCGGCAATGCCCTGTTGACGGGCCTGCCGATCCTGTGGTCGCTGCAGCCCCGGCAGCAGCAGCCGGAGCCGGGGGCGATCGTGTTCTTCGAGCAGCCCTCGGTGCCCGACAACCCGATCCAGCGTCGCTATATCTGCCGCCGGCTGGCGGATCTGGCCCGGGCCTGGCCGGATCACCCGGTGATCTTCAAACCCCGCACCTCCAGCGTGGAGGCCACCCTGCACCGGCACCACGGGGAGATGGCCCGCAGGGTGGCCAAGATGGGCCGCAAGATCAGCAACCTGCGCATCAGCCACAAGCCCAGCCTGGCCCTGCTGCAGCGCTGCGCCTGTGCCATCACCGTGTCGTCAACGGCCGCCATGGAGGCCATGGCCCTGGGGGTGAGCACCCGCATCGTGGCCGATCTGGGGATCAACGAGACCCTCGGCAACCACTACTTCCTCGGCTCCGGGGCCCTGGCCGATTTCGACGCCATCGTGCGTGACCCCTTCACCCCCGGCCACGACCCGGACTGGCTGGCCAGCCACGGTCACTGTGATCAGGGCGCAGCCCGCTTCGTGGCGGCCCTGGCCGCCAGGCTGGAGCAGCCTCCGCTGCCCACCAGCCAGGCCAGACCAGGCCCCGCGGGCTGGGGCAGTGAGGCCTGGCAGCGCTATGCCCTGGCCCGGGGGGGACGGCGGATGCTGAGCTCAGCTGGAGCCCGCTCCCGCCAGGGGGCCAGCCATCGCGGCCGCGATCTGCTACGCCGGATTCGCCAGCAACTGGTGGGCCTGTGGGGGATGGAGCGGCTGCTCAAGGGCCGATGAAGCTGGCCCTGATCAGCGACTCGCCGGCGGCCCTGCAGGCCTGCCTGCACCTGGCCCGCCAGCTGGGCGGAGTCGGCGTCGCGGTGACCCAGATCGTGGCGCCGTGCCTGCAGGGCGACCTGGAGGCCGCCTCCCCGGACACCAGGGGCGCCGCCCTGGTGCTGGAACCCCTGGTCGCTGCCAGCAGCGAACTGATGGACCACCTCGACGGGGCCGGTGTGTTCCTGAACGCCTCACATCTGGAGGCCTTTCGGCTGGGACACCAGCAGGCGGCCCGTCTGCGCGGGCGCCGTCGGCGGCCCCTGTTCAGCGGACCGCTGCTGCCGCTGGTGGGCGACGCCCTCAGCGCCGACCTGCTGCCGCGGCTGGGCTACGACCTGATCTGCCTGCACGGCCAGGCCCAGGTGGACGCATTGGCCTGGCTGGTGCGGGGCACCGCTCACGCCGCCCAGGCCCACGCCGCCATCGGCCTGTGGAGCCTGCCCAGCGCACCGATCGGCCTGGCCGTGACTGAGCGGCCTCAGCTGCTGGTGCTGGAGCAGCAGACCGTGCCCGACGGAGCGCGGCAGAAGGCCCTGCTCTATCGCCGGTTCCAGGCCCTGGCCCAGGCCTCCCCCGGCTGGTCGGTGCGCCTGCAGCCGGACTATCCCCTGCCCGGTGATCCGGAGCTGTGGGAGGAGACAACCCTGGCCTGGCATCACCGGCAGGACCGGCAGCGGCCTGCCAATCTGATGCTCGGCCGCGTTGAGGACCTGCCCTTCAGCCTGATGCAGGCCTGGGCCTGCCTGGGGATCAGCTCCCCCTGGCTGCTGAGCGCCATGCTCTGGGGAAAACCCACGGCAGTGCTGGGCGACTATGGCATCCGCACCGAGTTCGACGGCCCCCTGTTCTTCGGCTCCGGGCTGATACGCCGGCTGTCCGACTGTCAGCCCCTGGAACAACTGCTGGAGGCCCCTGCCGCCAATCCCGGCTGGCTTGCGGATCTGGGCTGGGCGATCGCCGATGGCCCGCAGCGGCTGCGGCGGCAGCTGGAGGCGCTGAACCGATGACCCTGAAGCTGCTGCTGGTGGCCGACAGCGACAGCCAGCTGCTGGCCGCCCAGGCCCTGGCCCACGGTGTCGCGTCGGACCGGGCGACGATCACGGTGAATGCGGTGCCCCGGGAGGGCACCCCCGCCCAGGTGGTGGAGGCGCTGGAGCGACAGGGAGAGCTGTGGCGGCAGTCGCTGCGGAACCTGCTGAGGGATCCGCGGCTGGATCAGTTCGATGCCATCGGCGTGTATCTCACCGGCAGCAAGCTGGCTGAATTCCGCAACGTGTATCTCGCCAGCCGCAGCCAGTTGGGCCGGCCGGCGCGCCCCCTGTTCTGCGGCTTCAACGGCGTGGTGCTGGAGCGCTTCGAGGAGGCGATCGCCTGGCGGCTGGGCTACGACCTGATCTGTCTCAACGGCCCCCGCGATCAGGCCCGGCTGGAGCTGATGCTGCGCCACACTCCCTTCGCCGGCCAGCGCAGTGTGCTCACGGGCCTCAGCCGTCAGCGGGGGCTGGAGGCGGGAGGGCAGCGCCTCAACCGGCTGGTGTTCGCCGAGCAGGTGGTGATGCCGGCCGATGGGGCCGAGCGGCGCCGGCTGGTGCGCATCCTGGCGGCTCTGGCACGCCGCTCACCCGACTGGGAGCTGCTGATCAAGCCACGGGTGGCCCCCCACGAGAGCACCTTCCACAGCGTCACCACCCACATCGGCGAGACGCTGGCGGAGACCCTGGGCAGCCCGCCGGGCAACCTGCGGCTCAGCTACGAGCCCCTGGCGACCCTGCTGGGCACCAGCCGGATGCTGGCCACGGTCTCGTCCACGGCCTTCTTTGACGCCCTCGACCTGGGCTGCAAGCCGGTGGTCCTGGCGGATTTCGGGCTGCGCCAGGACCTCGGCACCCCTTTCTTCGCCGGCTCCGGCGTACTGCGCCGGCTGGAGACCGCAGCCGATCTCGAGAGCCTGGCGGCAGGGCCGGACCCTGATCCCGCCTGGCTGGAGTGGGTGGGCTACCACCGGCACTTCTGCGCCGCGAACCTGATGGACGCCCTCGAGCACCTGGCAGGGCAGGCCGGACGTCCCGAGCCGGCGCTGCAGCATCCGGGCTATGTGATCAACGCCGCCGAGCTGTCCACCAACCAGCTGCGGCGGGCGGCGGAGGCGGCCCGGAGACGGCGCGACTGGGAGGAGGCGGTGCGGCTGCTGGAGATCGCCCAGCTGCAGCGGCCCGATCACCGCAACATCGCCAGACGGCTGGTGGCCATGCGCATCGCCAATCCGATCATGCGCCGGCTGGCCCTGCTGGTGACCCCAGGCTTTCGGGCCTAGATTCGCGGTCACAACAAGGGGCAGGCGGAGACTTGGTGCAGGCGGCAATGCAGGCAGTTCAGGCGGTGCAGATCGAACGAAATTTCACCCAGTTCGTTGTCTTCGCCGAAGACTCGATCCTCACCGCCCTCAACAAGATCACGGCGAACAAATCCCGGCTGATCTTCGTGGTGTCGGAAGCGGGCATCCTGCAGGGGGTGCTCAGCGACGGCGACTTCCGTCGCTGGATCGGCTCCAGCGACGGGATCGATCTGGGCCTGCCGGTGACCGCCGCCATGAACCCGTGCTGCGTCTCGGCCCCCGAGGGCATCGCCGGCAGCGAGCTGGCTGAGCTGTTCTCCCAGAAGATCCAGGTGATCCCCCTGCTCGATGACCACGGACGGGTGGTGGCCGTGGCCCGGGGCGCCAGGCGCCAGCTGGAGCTGGCCGGCCGGGTCATCGGCGCCGGCGCTCCCGCCTTCGTGATCGCCGAGATCGGCAACAACCACAACGGCAGCCTGGAGCAGGCCCTGCGGCTGATCGATGCGGCCGCCGAGGCCGGCGCCGACTGCGCCAAGTTTCAGATGCGCGACATGGGGCGCCTCTATGCCAACGCCGGCGACAGCAACGACATGGCATCTGACCTGGGCACGCAGTACACCCTGGATCTGCTGGAGCGCTTCCAGCTCAGCGACGACGAGCTCTACCGCTGCTTTGACCATGCCCTCGGCCGGGGCCTGATCCCCCTGTGCACACCCTGGGACGAGGCCAGCCTGGAAAAGCTCGACCGCTGGGGGCTGGCGGGCTTCAAGGTGGCCTCGGCCGACTTCACCAACCACCAGCTGCTGAGCACCATCGCCGCCACCGGCAAACCGCTGATCGCCTCCACCGGCATGGCCACGGAGCGGGAGATCACGGCCGGGATCCGCCATCTGCGCCGGCAAGGGGCCGCCTTCGTGCTGCTGCACTGCAACTCCACGTACCCCACCCCGTTCAAGGACGTGAATCTGCGCTATCTGCAGCGACTGGCGGAACTGGCCGAGGGGCCGGTGGGCTACTCGGGCCACGAGCGGGGCTACGCGGTGCCGATTGCCGCCGTGGCCCTCGGCGCCGCCGTGGTGGAGAAGCACATCACCCTCGACCGGGAGATGGAGGGCAATGACCACAAGGTGAGCCTGCTCCCCGCCGAGTTCGCCGCCATGGTGGCCGCTATCCGGGCGGTGGAGGACTCGCTGGGTTCAGAGGCAGCGCGCAGCCTCAGCCAGGGAGAACTGATGAACCGGGAGGTCCTCGCCAAGAGCCTGGTGGCAGCCTGCCCGATCCCCGCCGGCACCCCGGTCACCCGGGAGATGGTGCGCATCCAGAGTCCGGGGCAGGGGCTGCAGCCCTACAGGCTCAACGACCTGCTGGGCAAGGTGCTGAGCAGCGCCAAGCTGGAGGGGGACTGCTTCTTCGCCTCCGACCTGGATCAGCCCGCGGCCCAGCCGCGCCCCTACCGCTTCGAGCACCGCTTCGGGGTGCCGGTGCGCTACCACGATCTCGGCAGCTTCTCCGGGGCCAGCAACCTCGACCTGGTGGAGATCCACCTCAGCTACAAGGATGTGGAGGTGGACATCGACGCGGTGCTCCCCGCCCACGTGCCCATGGGTCTGGTGGTGCACGCCCCGGAGCTGTTCGCCGGCGACCACACCCTCGATCTCTGCAGCCATGACCCCGACTACCGTCGCCGCTCGGTGGCGGAACTGCAGCGGGTGATCGACATCTCAGCCCGCCTGCGCCGCCGTTTCGACTGCCCCGAGCCGGTGCTGCTGGTGACCAACGTGGGCGGTTTCTCCAGCCAGCGCCATCTCGATCCGCAGGAACGGGAGGCCCTGCTGGAGAGGCTGGTGGAGAGCCTGGCCCAGCTCTGCGATGACGAGGTGGAGATCATCCCCCAGACCATGCCCCCCTTCCCCTGGCACTTCGGCGGTCAGCGCTTTCACAACCTGTTCGTGGATGCCGACACGATCGAGGCCTTCTGCCGCAGCCAGGCCATGCGGGT
>JAWOBH010000183.1:0-3398 GCA_046498125.1 Prochlorococcaceae cyanobacterium
CCGGGCAGAGGGCGGGGCGGGGCGGCCGTCATCGGGGGCTCCCTCGGCAGGGGACGGGTGGAGCGGGCGAACCCCACACTGGCGGGAAGCCGGACTGAGCGTGACCAACGACGCCTGCCGCCGTGCCCCTGGGCACCTGGGCAGGTTCCTCTGCACCGCAGTGGTTCCCTGGCCCGGAATCAGCCCGACGGGCGCTGCACAATCAGGCCGAACCCGCAGGCTGAGCACTTCTGGAGTCGCCGCGTTTCATCACCCTCGCCGCCCACCAGTCGCTGCTGCTGGCCCGGGATGGTCAGCCTCCTCACTGCCTGAAGCTGTCCGTGCGGGAGGGCATCGGCCGCATCGCCGCAGGCTTCAGCCAGTCGGGCGGCCGCAGCTGGCGTGATGTGACCCTGGCCTTCACCGCCAGCGGGGATTGCCCCTGGCTGTTTCTGCCGGCGGCCAGCAGCTGCCTGCTGGAGGCCCAGACACCCCTGTGCTGCGACCTGCAGCCGGCGCCCCAGTGCCCGGCGAACCACGACCTGATCCGCGACTGGCTGCTGGACCTGCATTTGGTGCGCCACCCGGTGGGGGCCGATCTGCGCCTGCGCTCGCTGCTGCAGCTGCTGGTGCAGCGCTTCGGGCGCCGCAGCCCCGCCGGCTACCACCTGCCCCTGGTGCTCGGCCACGCCCGGATGGCCGAACTGATCGGCAGCACCCGCTCCACCGTGACTCGCCAGATCAGCCAGCTGCGCCAGCAGGGCCTGCTCAGCAGTGAGCCTGGTGGAGAGGCCCTGCTGCTCAGCCCGGAGCTGGTGGAGCAGGGCTGAGGACGTTGAGGCGCGCGATCAGCGGGCCGGGGGTGGCCCCAAAGCGGCGATTCCCAGCCGGCCCCGCAACCTGAACAGCGCGCCTTGACCCTGCCAGAAACGCGGTGGGAGGATCCGGCCAGAGCCGAGCTGCGCCGCCTTGACCACTGTTCTCAACCCGGATGGCTGGTTCGGCGCCAGCAGGGGCCGCTGGAACCGCCGCGCCAACCGGGTGGTGGATGAACGGCGCGGGGTGCAAACCGATGGCCGCGACCTGATCAACGCTCTGGGCGGCGACGACGTGATCATCGGCCGCACCAACAACAGCCAGCCCGGATTTTTCAGCGACCGCGGCAATCTGCAGCTGGGCCGGGGCGACGACCTGCTGATCGGCAGCAGCCGCAACGGCATCGGCATCAACAACGAGGGCTTCATCTTCATGGGCCCTGGCGATGACCGCATCGAGGCCTCCGGCGGCGACATAGCCATCCGCAATCGCCGTTTCATCTTCATGCAGGACGGCAACGATCTGGTGGATGTGCGCGATGGCGGCATCCGTGGCCGCGGCTTCATCGACCTGGGCCAGGGCCGCGACACCTTCATCGGCTTCGGCAACCACACGATCTTCGGCAGCGAAAACGACCGCGACACCCTGCAGCTTCCCCGCGGCCGCTACGAAGTGCGCCGGCGGGGCGGCGGCCGCCGCGGCCGCGAGATCACCGTCGAACGCGATGACGACCGGCTGCGGCTGTTCGATTTCAACCAGGTGGGCGCGATCGACAGCCGGCGCCGCGACCGCATCGACATCGATCAGAGCGGCACCCTGGCCGTCCGCGGTGACGGCACGGTGGAATTCCTCTGAGTGGAATTCTTCTGAGTTGAGATCATCTGATCGCGATCACACCTGTTCGCGCAACAGTTCGGTGCACACGGTGATGCACTCACCATCATCGAGGGAGCAGGTGGTGATGCACTCGAAATAGGCCTCCACCGGATCAAAGGTGGCGTCGCCCTGGTGGTCCTGAGTCGTGATGCCCAGCGCCTGTTGATCGAGCTGGACGTGATCGAGTTGGACGTGTGGCTGGAAATGGGACTGTTGGACGGCCATGGCTCCCCCGGGTGTGGCTGATGACTGTCAACGTATGGCCAAGCCTTCGTGGGCACAAGCAGGTTGAGCAGGGATACTCAATGGGTGACGAAGTGATGTGAAGGTCAAGGGATATGAAGCAACTCGATGGCCAGCGGGTGCTGGAGCTGGAGCAGCAGGCACGCCGCGAAGGGTCTGGGATCGACGCCGCTCAGGCGGCGGGCCCCTGGGAGCTGCAGCAGCTCTGGAGCCGGGAGCAGGCCACAGCCCAGGCCCCGCAGGCGGCCCTGCTGCGCCTGCTGGGAGCCAGCCTCACCATCAGCCCGGCCGGCCCCGACGCCCCCCTGCGGCTGATGAACAGCGTGCGCGTGGGCTTGCTTGAGCTGCGCTTCTGCGGCTGGGGCCGGCTGGTGGGGCGGCGGCCGCTCCTGCAGTTCGGCTTCGAGCAGCTGGAGCTGCGGCTGGGGCCGCGGCTGTTGCTGCAGCGCCCCCTGCCCCCGACTGAACTCCGCAAGCAGCCCTTCTTCGCCCTGATCGCCACGGGCAGCGACAGCCAGGGCCGCTGGCTGCTGGCCCGCGGCCGCGGCGGCGGGCTGGCCTGCTGGCGGTGTCCGCTAGCAGATGCGGGGCAGCAGCTCGCCGCTCAGCGGTAGCAGCAGCCGCTCGGTGCCCAGGGCCGTGGCCAGCAGCACCCGGGCGGCGGCACCGGCGGGCCGGGGGCGCACCGTGCCGATCCAGGCCGCCCCATCGGGGGCCAGCACCGCCAGGGCCCTCTCCAGCTGATCGGCGGGCAGCACCGCCAGAAAGCGCCCCTCGTTGGCCAGGTGCAGGGGCTCGAAACCCAGCAGCTCGCAGGTGCGCGCCACCGGCTCGATCACCGGCAGGCGCTCCTCCTGCACCGCGAACTCCAGGTCGGAGGCCTCGGCCAGCTCCGCCAGGGCGCTGGCCAGGCCGCCGCGGGTGAGGTCACGCAGGCAGTGGGGGCTGATGCCGGCCTCCAGCAGGGCCGCCACCTGGGGCCAGAGGGGTGCGCAGTCGCTGAGCACCGGCGGCTGCAGGTCGAGCCCGTGGCGGGCCGCCAGGATCGCCACGCCGTGGCGGCCCAGATCACCGCTCACCACCAGGGCATCCCCGGCCCGGATCGCCCCAGGCCCGATCGGCTCGGCGGCCTCGATGGCGCCGATGCCGCTGGTGCTGATGAACAGGCGGTCGGCCTTGCCCCGCTCCACCACCTTGGTGTCGCCGGTCACGATGCTCACCCCGCAGGCATCCGCCGCCGCCACCATCGAAGCCACCATCCGCCGCAGCAGCGCCAGGGGCAGCCCCTCCTCCAGGATCAGGGCCACGCTCAGATGCGCCGGCCGGGCCCCGGCCATGGCCAGATCGTTGGCGGTGCCCGTCACCGCCAGGCGGCCGATGTCGCCGCCGGGAAACTCCAGCGGCTGCACCACGTAGGAGTCGCTGGTGAAGGCCAGCCGACCCGGGGGCAGGGCCAGGCTGGCGGCATCGTGCAGCACCGGCGC
>JAWOBH010000186.1:0-3380 GCA_046498125.1 Prochlorococcaceae cyanobacterium
CCGGGCAGAGCCTGCTGGTGTGGGGCGTCACCGGTGCCGGCAAGACGGAGGTGTACCTGCAGGCGGCGGCCCGCTGCCTGCAGCGCGGCAGCAGCGCCCTGGTGCTGGCGCCCGAGATCGGCCTGATCCCCCAGCTGCTGGACCGCTGCCGGGCACGCTTCGGCGAGCAGGTGGTGGAGTTCCACAGCGGCCTGGGGGATGGCGAGCGCGTGGCCACCTGGCGCCGCTGTCTGCGCCGGGAGCCGCTGCTGGCCGTGGGCACCCGTTCGGCGGTGTTCCTGCCGCTGCCGGCCCTGGGGCTGATCGTGCTCGACGAGGAGCACGACAGCTCCTACAAGCAGGAGAGCCCGATGCCCTGCTACCACGCCCGCGAGGTGGCCCGGCGGCGGGCCCGGCTCAGTGGTGCCCGCCTGCTGCTGGGCAGTGCCACCCCATCGCTGGAGAGCTGGCAGGCCTGCCAGGGTCCGCAGGCCGACACCCGTCTGCTGCGTCTGCCCCAGCGCATCGGCGGCCGCCCCCTGCCGCCGGTGCGGGTGGTGGACATGCGCCAAGAGCTGGCCGAGGGGCATCGGCGGCTGCTCAGCCGACCGCTGATGGAGCGCCTGTCGGCACTCCGCTCCCAGGGCGAGCAGGCCGTGGTGCTGGTGCCCAGGCGCGGCTACCACGCCTTCGTGAGCTGCCGCAGCTGCGGCGAGGCGGTGCTCTGCCCCCACTGCGATGTGGCGATGACGGTGCACCGCAGCCGGGGGGGACGGGAATGGCTGCGCTGCCACTGGTGCGACCACCGCTCCGAGCTGGGGGAGCGCTGCGGCCACTGCGGCTCCACCGCCTTCAAGCCCTTCGGCGCCGGCACCCAGCGGGTGATGGAGCAGCTGGAGCAGGAGCTGGAGGGGCTGCGGGTGCTGCGCTTCGACCGCGACACCACCCGCGGCCGCGATGGCCACCGCCGCCTGCTGGAGCGCTTCGCCTCCGGCCAGGCCGATGTGCTGGTGGGCACCCAGATGCTCGCCAAGGGGATGGACCTGCCCCGGGTGACCCTGGCGGCGGTGCTGGCCGCCGACGGGCTGCTGCACCGACCCGATCTCCGGGCCGCTGAACAGAGCCTGCAGCTGCTGCTGCAGCTGGCGGGCCGGGCGGGGCGGGGCGAACGCCCCGGGGAGGTGCTGGTGCAGACCTACAGCCCCGAGCACCCGGTGATCCGCCATCTGGTGGATGGCCGCTACGACCGCTTTCTGGCCGAGGAAGGGGAACTGCGCCGCCGCGGCTCCCTGGTGCCCTTCAGCCGGGCCTGTCTGCTGCGCTTCAGCGGCCCCAGTGCCGCCGCCACCGCCACCGCCGCCTCGGCGGTGGCGGAGCGGATCCTGCCGGCGGCCCAGCTGCGCGGCTGGTGCGTGATCGGCCCGGCGCCGGCGCCCGTGGCCAGAGTGGCGGGTCGCAGCCGCTGGCAGCTGCTGCTGCACGGCCCCGCTGCCACGGCCCTGCCCCTGCCTGCGGAGGCGGAGCTGCGGCGGATGCTGCCGGCCGCCGTTGCGCTGGCCATCGATCCCGATCCCCAGATGCTCTGAACGGCCTGAAGCCCACAGGGCAGCCGGTTCAGGCCGGCAGCTGGGGCCAGCCGAACCCCAGCCGCTGGCGCAGGCCGGCGAGCACCAGCACCAGGGCAAGCACGCCGCCGATCACCAGAGTGCCAAGCCCCAGGGGGCTCCAGCGCCAGCAACGCAGCTCCAGCCGGTTGCGCTCCCCCAGGCGCAGGGGCCAGCGCAGGCGCGAACCGCTCTGGCCGCGCTGGCTGGGCAGCACCTGAACCGGCTCCGGCTCAGAGCGCCGCACGGCCCGAGGACGCAGGGGCTGCAGATCGAGGCTCAGATCCACCCCCGGAACCCCGGCGGCAGCGCGCAGGTCCAGCTCCAGGGCCAGCTCCTGGCGCACCCCCACCAGCCAGTTGCGCTCCTGCCAGTGCACCCGCGCTGCTGGTAGCGACACCCCCGCCAGCCGGGCGGCCTGCTCGGCACTGGCCGCCAGGGTGTTCAAGGTGGCGGCGGCCGGTTGCATCGGCCCCTCCAGCCGCAGCTCGCCGGAACGCTGGCCCGAGGATGGGCGCGGCCGCAGGCCCAGCTCCTGAAGCGCGAGCGCGAACTGGCGTTGCCAGGGTCCCGGGGGCTGGCCCTGGCTTGGGCTGAGCTGCTCCACCAGTTGCAGCCGGCCGGGCGCGCCGAAGTGCAGCTCGGCCCGCACCTGCACACAGCCGCCCAGCAGCAGGGTGAGCAGCAGCAGGATCGCCACCAGCACCGCCAGGCCCAGGGGCGCCCGGGTGGGACCCACCGGCGGCGGCGGCGGCCCCGGCGGTGCGGCAGCCCCGGCCCGGCGGGCCCGCCGCCGCAGGCTGCCGCTGATCGGCTCCACCCCGCCCAGCTCCGGCAGCGTCAGCGACCATTCCCGCGGACGGCTGAGCGCCGGAGCCTCCAGCACCTCCAGCAGCTCGCCGGCCTGCTGACGCAGGCTGGCATCGGCGCAGCGCCGGGCCTGGCGGCAGCACACCAGGGCCGCCGCACTGTCGCCCTGGCCCAGGCAGGCGGTGGCCCGCAGCAGCTGCAGCTGCCCCCCCTCGGCCGTGCTGGGGGGATAGCGGCGCTCGAGGGGCTCCAGCAGGCGCAGCACCTGGCCGTAGTCGCCGCGATCGAGGGCCTCACGGGCAGCGGCCAGGGGGTCGGAGGAGGGTTCGCTCACGGGGTCGGGGGCGCTCAGGGGCGCAGCTGCCGGTCACTGCCCACCACCATCGTGCCGATGCCGGCATCGGTGAACACCTCCAGCAGCAGGGCGTGGGGCACGCGGCCGTCGACGATGTGGGCGGCTCCCACCCCCTGGGCCAGGGCGCGGATGCAGCATTCGGTCTTGGGGGTCATGCCGCCCTCCACCACGCCAGCGGCGATCAGCTCGCGGGCGCCGGCCAGGCTCAGCTGGCGGATCAGGGAGCCGGGATCGTCGCGGTCGCGCAGGATCCCGGGGGTGTCGGTGAGCAGGATCAGCTTCTCCGCCTGCAGGGCGGCGGCCAGCTCGCCGGCCACCGTGTCGGCGTTGATGTTGTGCGCCTGACCATCGCGATCGGCCGCCACGCTCGAGATCACCGGGATGTAGCCGGCCTCCAACAGGGGGTAGAGCAGGGCAGGATCCACCGCCTGAACGTCTCCCACCAGACCGTGGTTGCCGTCGTCGTAGGGGCGGGCCACCACCAGGGAGCCGTCGCTGCCGCACAGGCCCACCGCCCGTCCGCCCACGGTGTTGAGGCCGTTGACGATGTGCTTGTTGACCCGGCCCACCAGCACCATCTCCACCACATCCATGGTTTCGGGGGTGGTGACCCGCAGGCCGGAGCGGAACTC
>JAWOBH010000222.1:0-4402 GCA_046498125.1 Prochlorococcaceae cyanobacterium
ATGGTCATGTGCAGGCTGCCGGCGATGCGCGCGCCCTTCAGCGGCTTGTCCTCGCGGTGTTTCTCGCGCAACGCCATCAGGCCCGGCATCTCGGTTTCGGCGATGGCGATCTCCTTGCGGCCGAAATCGGCCAGGCCAAGATCGGCGATCACGTAGGACGATGTGCTCTGGAGGGCAGACGCGCTGGACGCTGCGGCGGGGGTGGCCACCATGGGTTGTTGCTCCGGGGGTACGGCTCGCTCCCGGCTGGGAGGGCGTTGGCAAATATCTGCGGAGACGCCGAGGCTTCGGGCTCGCTGGCGGGCAATCTACCGGGAGCATTCACGACGCCGTGAACCGCAATCGCCCGCAGGCAGGCACCCCTCAGCCGTCCAGCGGCGGCCCGCGGCAGCACTGGAGGCTGGCGGATGCGGCGGCCACCCGCGCCCTGGGCCACGAGCTGGCGGGGCGGTTGCTGGCAGCCCGCAGGGCGGGTCCTGGGGGCGCCCCTCCGGCCCTGTTGCTGCAGGGGGAGCTGGGGGCGGGCAAAACCTGCCTGGTGCAGGGGATCGCCGCCGGCCTGGGCATCAGCGAGCCGATCACCAGCCCCACCTTCGCCCTCGCCCAGCACTACGGCGGCGTGCTGCCTGACGGCACACCCACCGCCCTGGTGCATCTGGACCTCTATCGCCTGGAGCAGCCGGCCGCTGCCGAGGAGCTGTTCGCCCAGGAAGAGGAGGTAGCCGACGAGCTGGGGGCGCTGCTGGCGGTGGAGTGGCCCGAGCGGCTCAGCGCCCCGCTGCCTCAAGCCTGGCGGGTGGAGCTGGAGCTGGCCGACCCCCGCGACCCTGAGGCCGGCCGCGTCGCCCGCCTGCACCGCCCGGCCGACCTCAGGGGGCCCGGCTGAGCCAGGCCTGCACCTCGGCAGCGGTGGGCTGAGGATCGATGGCGCCGGCTCCCTGGCACACCAGGGCACCGCAGGCGCTGGCAAAGCGCATCAGCTCCCGCAGGCCCGCTTGATCGCCACCGCCCAGCAGCTCGGGGCGTGCGCAGAGGCCGTGCAGCAGGCCGGCGGTGAAGGCATCGCCGGCACCGGTGGTGTCCACCGGCGCCACCGGGAAGGGGGCCAGCTCTCCCACCGCCTCCCCCCAGCACCAGCGCACCGGCTTGGCGCCATTGCTCACCACCACGGCCGGGCGGGCGGGCAGGCAGGCGCTGAGCAGGGCCGGATCATCGCTGCCACAGAGCCACAGGGCCTCCTCTCGAGCGCACTTGATCAGGGCCGCCCGCTCCAGCAGGGGCTGACAACGGCTGAGCTGCTGGGCATCGGGACCGCTGGTCGGGTCGGCGGCCGGATCCCAGAAGGTGGGGCGCCAGTTCACATCCACCGCCACGGAAACACCAGCTGCCGTGGCCCGCTCCAACGCCAGCTCCAGGGCCGCCGCCGCGGCGGGCGCAGCCAGGGGGATGGTGCCGGTGATCAACCAGCGAGCCGCGGGCATCAGCGCCTCGAGGGCGCTCCCCAGCTGGGGAGCGTCGAGGGCCTGATCGGCGAAGGCCGCCCCCCGGTCGCCCGCGAAGCCGCCGAACTGGCGCTCTCCGGCGGCATCCCGGCGCACGAGCACGATGCGGCTGGGCCGCTCGTCATCGCGCTGCAGGCCGGAGGTGTCCACCCCGCGGCTGGCGAACAGGCGGGCAAAGGCCTCGCCGATGGCGTCGCTCCCCAGCCGGCCCAGGAACGCCGCCGGCGTGCCCAGACGGACCAGGGCGCAGGCCACGTTGGCGGGAGCGCCGCCCAGGCGGTCGTCACTGGTGGCGGCGGCGGGCTCACCACCGGGGGGCCCGAGCCGATCCACCAGGGCCTCCCCAAGGCAGAGCACCTGGGCGTTAGGGGCGTGGGCTGGAGTCATCGGGCGGCCGGGCGGCTCTCCTCAGGCTGAAGCGCACCACCGGCCACGTCAGCATCCAGCCGCTGCTGCAGCGCCGCGATGATGCGGGCGTTGGCGGCGGGGAAGGGGAAGGCCGAGAGCTGCTCAGGCCTCACCCAGCGCACCTGCTGGGAGGCCAGGGGCTGGGGCTCGCCGCTCAGCCAGGTGCACAGGTGCACCACGAAGCGCAACCGCTTGTGACTGTAGGCGTGCTCAAGGCTGATCAGCTCCTCGCCCACCGCCGCCTCGATCGCCAGCTCCTCGCGCAGCTCGCGCGCGATCGTGGCGGCGATCGCCTCGCCAGGCTCCTGCTTGCCGCCGGGAAACTCCCACAGACCGCCCAGCAGGCCATCGTTGAGGCGCTGATCGATCAGCACCTCACCGGCCCCATTCAGCACCACGCCCACACCGATCACCTGAAACGGCAGCTCACGCGGGGCATCCTTCACGGGGTAGGCGGCGGGATCGCCGGCAGCGTAGGCAGCGCAGTGGCCCTGCCAGGGGCAAGCGGCACAGCTGGGATTGCGGGGCGTGCAGACGGTGGCGCCCAGGTCCATCAACGCCTGGTTGAAGGCCCGGGGCCGCTGCGGATCGAGCAGCGAATCACTCAGGCGCCAGAGCCCCGTGAGCTGCCGAGCGGGCGGCCGCGGGCTGGCGGTCAGGCGCGCCAGCACCCGCTTGACGTTGCCATCCAGGATCGCGAAGGGCAGATCAAAGGCCGAGGAGAGGATGCTGCCGGCGGTGCTGCGGCCGATGCCGGGTAACGCCAGCCAGCCGTCCAGCGTGCGCGGCCAGGGTTCACCGGCCAGCTGCCGCCCCCCCTGCCGCAGCCGCCGGGCGCGGGAGTAGTAGCCCAGGCCCTGCCAGAGCAGCAGCACCTCGTGCTCCTCGGCCGCCGCCAGGGCCTCGAGGCCGGGCAACGCGGCCATCCAGCGTCGCCAGTAGGGCAGGGCCACCCGCAGCTGGGTCTGCTGCAGCATGACCTCCGCCACCCAGATCGGGTACGGATCCAGGGGTTCGCCTGGCCTGGGCGGATGGCCATCGCGCCGGCGTGTCCAGGGGATGGCCTGGCGGCCGTGGACCTCCCACCAGGCCAGCAGCTGCTGGCGCAGCTGGGCACCGGCCATCTCGACTGGACCAGAGCCGCCATCGGTCACCGACGCAGCCGGCCCACGGCGTACCCGGCCAACATGCCGGCCGCCGCACCGGTCAGCCCGCTCTGCAGGGCCATCGCGCTCTGGGACTCCATCCGCCGCACCAAATAGATGCCCACGGAGGCGGTGACCAGAAGCGCACAGGCGGCGAGGGCGATGTCGAAGCTGCGGCTGCGGTGGCGTTCCGGTGGGGCCGGCTTTTCAGTCGGCTTCAACGGCTCCACTTCCCCAGGCGGCTGGCGTCGCTGGCGCTCGGCTGCATCAATCTCGTGCTCAAGGCGTTGGAGCTCATCGGCTGCGCTCATGGCTCAAGCCCGTTCCGCGAAGCCCATCGATTCTGACCGCTGCGGCGGACGCCACGATCAAGGCCCATGCAGGAGCCGGCCATGGGCACCTCATTGCTCTACCGGGACGTGGCCGGGCGGGCCTATGGGGTCGCACCCGCGAGCTCACCATCGATCTGCCCTGCCTGGTGACCTGCTTTCCCGAGGGCCAGGAGCTGCACTCCGCCGTGGCCGGGCAGCCGGCGCTGGGCTGACGCAACCGCTTCGCGGTGCTGGCGGTGACCAGGCCCGCCAGCGCACCGGCTCCAGGGGGCCCCGGCCGCGGGGCATCACCGTGGACCCCCCGGAGCAGGGGGTGGACCATCTGCAGGTGGAGGGGGGGCCGTGCCCGAGGCGCCCACGCAGTTCACCTCCTGGACCAGCCTGAGCGACCTTGAGCGCCGGCTGCTGTTCCTCAGTGATGGCGGCGGCATGAACGACGTGCACCTCGACCTCAGGGCCCTGGCAGGGCAGTCCCGCTTCGTGGCCCTGCCGATGCAGGCGCTGAGGCGCCAACAGCCGACGTGAGCGCGCGGCTGGCTTGCTGAATGGCACCTGGCCATCAACACTGGACTCAGCCCCCTGCTCACGCCCCCATGCCGCATCCGCTGCCTCCAGCGCCAGCGCCGTCAGCGCCGTCAGCGCCGTCAGCGCAGCGTGTTCCCCAGCGCCGGCAGGCCGCTGTGCGGCGCGGCGGCGCGGCCATCCCCGCCGGCCTGGCCCTTGGCGTGCTGCTGCTGGGCGCGGCCCCAGCGGCCCTGGCCGGGGAGGGCATGCCGGTGGAGCGGGTGCTGGGGCCTCTGCCGGCCAGCTGGGTGGGCGAGATCCCCGGCGCCTCGGGCCCGATCCGCTGGCATGTGGATCTGGCGCCCGACGGCACCTACCAGCTGCGCCAGACCTACCTCAACCGTGCTCCGGATCAGAACTTCGACGACATCGGCCGCTGGCAGCTGGAGCCCGGCAGCGGGCGCCTGGTGCTGCGCGGCGGCCGTGAGGCACCGGTGTTTCTGCAACCGAT
>JAWOBH010000234.1:0-4762 GCA_046498125.1 Prochlorococcaceae cyanobacterium
CACCCTGCTCACGCAGCCGGGCGATCAGGGTGTCCCCCCCGGCGCCCGCCTGCACCGGGGTGTTCTTGCGACTGGAGCGTGGCTGGGCCATGGCGGCGGGCGCGTGGGACGGGAGGGGGCGGGTCAGACGTGGGCGTCTGGGGCGGTTCGGCTGGAGGTCGTCAGGCGTCCGGGATGCCGCCGGCCGCCACCAGGGCGAACACGAAGGCGAACACGGCGAAGCCCTCCACGATCGCCGCCGGCGCCAGGGCCAGGCCGAAGATCTCCGGCTTCGCCTTGGAGCCGGCGATCGCCGAGGCGCAGCAGAGGCCCTGGTAGATGGCGGCCACCAGAAAGGCCACACCCGAAAGCACACCGATGCCGAACAGGCCGCCGGCGTTGGTGGGTGTGACGGGGCGGTTGAGGATGAACATCACGACGATGCCGTAGATCGACATCGAGGAGGGCAGGGCCGAGAGCCCCACGAAGCGCCCGTAGCCGCTGCTCACTTCCATCATCGCCCCGATCGCGGCCTGGCCGGCGATGGTGCAGCCGATGGCGGCCCCGATGGCCCCCAGGGCCACGGGGGCGTAGATGCCGATCCAGCCCAGCACGGTGAGGGAGAGGTGGTCGTTCACGAGACAGGCTCCTTTTTGAGAAATGGCCGGAAGGGAATCCCCTCACCGGAGAGGCCCCAGTTGAAGAATTCGATGTAGTTGAGGCGCAGGCCGTGCACGAAGCCGCTGATCACGGCCAGCAGCAGGTTGATGCCGTGGCCGAGGATCAGGATCAGGATGGCGATCGGCACGGCCAGCACCACCCCCGACTCCACCACCTGGCTGGCCAGCTGGTTGAAGGTGACGGCCAGCGAGGCGCTGGCCAGCCCGAGGGCGAACAGCCGCAGATAGCTCATCACGTCACCGAACAGCTTGGAGATGTTGGTGAGCGAACCCAGCCCGTCCAGCAGCCGCAGCAGCAGATCGGCCGGCTGGGCGATGCGGCGCTCGCTGCTCAGCAGCAGGATCGTGAGCAGGCCGCCGACACCCAGACCCACCCCCAGGTGCGGGCCCCAGGCGCTGCCGGCCCCCAGATAGAGCACGAAGCCAGCCACGATCACAGCCATCCAGCCGAGGGGTCGGGCCCGGCCGGCCACGCCGGTGGCGCGCACGGCGACGATGCCGTTGGCCAGGAGCAGATGCAGGGCGCCCACCACCAGGGCCACCTTCATCATCGCGTCGTAGTCGTTGAGATCGAGCACCTTCAGCGCCGCCAGGGGTGAGGCGGAGGCGGGCTCGATGCCGAAGTAGCTGCCGGCCAGCACCCCGTAGACCAGCGCGAAGCCAAGCCCCACCAGCGCCTGCACGCGGAAGTGGCGCCCTCCGGCGCTGCGCCCCATGCCCTTCCAGAGCAGGCCCACCAGCACGGCCAGCACCAGGGCGTAGCCGGCGTCGGCCAGGATCATCGCGAAGAAGGCGGCGAAGGAGAAGAACACCAGCACCGAGGGGTCCCAGTCGCGGTAGGCGGGGGTTTCGTAGAAGGTCACCAGGTCCTGGCCGCCGCTCAGGGCCGCGGGGTTTTCCAGCAGGGTGGGGGGCTGCTCACCGGGCTGGGGCGTCTCCGCCAGCCAGGCCAGGCCGCGGGTGGCGGTGAAGGCCTCCAGCCGGCTCAGGTCCCGGCGCGGCAGCCAGCCCTGCAGCTGCACCAGGCTGTCGTCATCGCGGGTCATGGCGCTGGCCTCGGCCCGGACCTGGGCGTCCTCGGCGCGGGCCAGATGGCGGGAGAGCAGGAAGATCCAGCGACTGAGGGCCTCGTGCTCGGCCTCCACCTCCTCGAAGCCGGAGCGGGCGGCATCGAGCTGGGCGCGCACCGTGGCCGGGGATTCCGAGCCCACGTGGGAGCGGGCCACCGGCAGGGCGGCGGGATCGGGTTCCTCGGCCGCGATCAGCACCACGTAGAGGTGGCGTGGACTCTCGTAGAGCTGCTGCCAGGGGACGGGGAGCCGGGCCAGGGCCTGGCGGAACGCCTTCGCCTTGGCCTGGGGCACCCGGTAGAACCACAGCCGCTGGCCCCCCAGCTGCGCGAGATCGGGGAGCACGAAGTCGCCCCAGGGCTCCAGCTGCTGCAGACGTTTGTTGAGAGCCAGCACGCGGTCCTCGGCCTCGCGCTTGGCCCGCCGGTTGGCCAGGGCCTCGCCGATCAGGCGATCGAAGTCGAACGCGGCATCCACCCGGGTCTGGTGGCGCCGCCGGCGCACGTCGCCCAGGTAGCGCAGGGCCTTGCGGGCGTCCTCGATCGGCCGGCTGCTCACGAACGGCTCCGCCCCCTCCCCGGGGTCCTGCAGCGGAATCAGGTGCAGGCAGCCGAGCTGCTGCAGGCCGTCCAGCAGATCCTCCTTGTCGGCCGTCAGGCCGATCACGGTCACCTTGGTGAGGGGAACGATGGTCATCGCGCCTGAACCCGCTGCTTCTTGCGCTTGGCGATCTTGGAGTTCACCACCGCCGCCCGCTCCGCGTCGGAGAGGTAGATGGCGATGGTGCGGATCTGCTGGCGGGTGCGGGGGATCAGCACCTTGTCGAACAGGTTGAAGCGCTGGGTCACGGTGCGCTCCGCCTCCTCCAGGCGTTCGATGCGGGCGCCGGCCACCTGCAGCCGGATCTGGATCTCCAGCGCCTCGCGCAGGCAGCCCACCACGTGATCCACCCAGAAGGGCAGGCTGAGCAGGCCGTAGTCGGCCACCGCCACCGTGATCGCCTCCACCCGGGGCAGACGGGTGCCGATCAGGTTCTCCTCCCCGAGCCGCACCTCCACCACCCTGGCCAGGCCCTCGAGCCGGATGTGCTCGTGGGCCAGCATCGGGCACACCCGGGCCACCTCGGCCTCGAGGTCGCGGGCCCTGCGCTCGAGCTCCTCCAGCTGCCGCCGCGCCCGGGCCCGCTCGGCACTGATCTGGCGGCGCTTGAGATCCAGCGACGGCAGCACGGCGCCATAGGTCTTCAGCAGCCCCTTCTGGTGGCTGAGGGAGGCCTTGGTGAGGGTGATGCGGCTCATCGGTTCTCGCTCATCGCTTCCGGCTCATGCCGGCTTCTCCCCGGGGAAGTACTTGTCGATCAGTTCCTGCTTCATCAGCAGGTCCTGGGGCTCGAAGCACTCGGCCATGGTCTGCCAGGCCAGATCCAGGGCCGCCTCCAGGGACATGTCCACGTTGATGTCCATGAAGCGCTCGCGGAAGAGGTCACCGAAGCGGATCAGCTTCTGGTCGTAGGCGGAGAGCTCGAAGGCCATCGCCTGCTTCTGCTGGGCGTCGCGGGCGCCCGAGTAGAGGCGGATGGTGGTGTTCATCACCTGGTTGTGATCCTCCCGGGTCTGCTTGCCGATCACGTTCTGCTTGAGCCGCGACAGGGAGCCGAAGGGATCGATCACGCCGTTGTGCAGATAGAACTGCCCCTCGGTGATGTAGCCGGTGTTGTCCGGCACCGGGTGGGTGATGTCGTCGCCGGGCATGGTGGTCACGGTGAGCACCGTCACCGAACCGCCCTTGGCATAGTCGGCAGCCTTCTCGTAGCGGCGTGCCAGCTGGGAATAGAGGTCGCCCGGATAGCCCCGGTTGGCCGGCACCTGGTCCATGGCGATGCTCACCTCCTTGAGGGCATCGGCGAAGGCGGTCATGTCGGTGAGCAGCACCAGCACCCGCTTGCCCTCCTCCACCGCGAAGCGCTCCGCCACCGCCAGGGCCATGTCGGGGATCAGCATCCGCTCCACGATCGGATCGGAGGCCAGGTTCACGAACATCACCGTGCGGTGAAACACGCCGGCGTCCTCGAAGGTTTTCCGGAAGGAGTAGTAGTCGTCGAAGATCAGGCCGAGGCCGCCGAACACCACCACATCGGCGTCGGCCTGGATGCCGATCCGCCCGAGAAAGGCGTTGAACGGTTCACCGGACACCGAGAAGATCGGGATCTTCTGGCTCTCCACCAGGGTGTTGTAGACGTCGATCATCGGCACGTTGGTGCGGATCATCTTCGAGGCCAGCACCCGCCGCATCGGGTTCACCGAGGGGCCACCGATGGCCACGCGGGGGTCCTGGGAGAGATCGGGGCCGCCGTCGATCGGCTCGCCGGTGCCGCGGAACACCCGGCCGAGGATGTTGCCGGAGTAGGTCACCGTCATCGGATGGCCGAGGAAGCGCACCTGGGAATCGGTGGACACCCCCTTGGTGCCGCGGAACACCTGCAGGGCCACCGAGTGCTCGCGCAGATCGATCACCTGGGCCAGCGACTGGCCGCCGGCGGCGTTCGCCACCACGGCCAGGTCGTTGAAGCGGGGGGCGCCGTCGCTGTCGTGGCCGCCGGGTGGCACCTCCACGCGAATGATGTCGCCCGTGATCTCGAGCACCTTGGAGTAGCTGATCAGAACGCTCATCGCTGCTCCTGCTGGAGATGGCCTCGGGGCATCAGGGCTGGCGGCACCAGGACCAGTCTGGGTCTGTTCCTCCGGTTCGGCCGGGACTGTTACGGCCCGCTCCGGAGTTCTGCTCAGCCGGCCCCGAAGCCGCCGCCGCCGGGGGTCTCGATCACCAGCACATCACCGGCCGCCACCTCGATCTGGGCCGCGCCGCTCAGCGGCTCCCCGGCGGGTGCGCCGGCCCGCAGCAGGCGGGTGCGCCCCACCAGCCCGGGCTCGCCGCCGGCCAGGCCGAAGGGCGCCCCCCCCCGCCTGCCGCTCAGCAACGCCACCGTCATCGGCGCCAGGAAGCGCCGGCGCCGCCCCACCCCGTCACCCCCGC
>JAWOBH010000235.1:0-4245 GCA_046498125.1 Prochlorococcaceae cyanobacterium
AGTACATCCGGCTGCAGACCGATCTCGTCACCGCATCCGATGACATGGACAATGTCACCAAGAGCAACATCGAAAGCCTCATCAAGGAAGCCAAGACACTGATCCGCAGCCACAAACGTGAGATCGACACCATCGTGGGCGTCCTGGGGCAGTGAATCTGCTCGCTGACCTCAACCTGCCGGTGGCCGGGACCATGTGATACGGATGGTGTGGAAGGGTAACGATAGGTCTCAAGACCCCGGAACCCCACCCTCCCGATCGCCGGCAGCTGTAGAAATGAATCAGAGGCCTCGACCCGGACGGTGTAGGTCCAAAGTCCGGCAACCGGCCCAAAGGCGCCCTGAACGGGGCGCCTTTTCCATGCGCAGCGTGTCACTGCGCAGATCGTTGATCCTCCTGCTGGCCGGTGATGACTTGCTCCCTGATGCCTCGTCTGTCTGCAGCCCTACCAGTGTCTGCAGCCCTTCCGGTGGTGGCTGCCCTACTGGTGGCCGGTGGCTGTGGTTCCGCCGCTGAGCAGGCCGATGGGCCCCAGGAATGGACCACGGAGACCTGCCTCTGATGACGAGGCCACAGCGTTCATCAGGCCGCAGACGTCAACATACCTAGTCGGGAAACCGATCGTCTCCCGCCAAGCGATCGCCGGGAAACCGATCAGGCAGCCGCGACAGAAGCGTTAGATTCATCACACGTTGATCCACCTGCCCACCAGGTGGACGCAGTCAGATCCGCATCCAGCAACGGGGAGGCGGACGCTGTGGAGACACTGATGAACGTTCTCGATCTGATCAGAACCAAAATGCTCAAGAAAAAGCGTCTGAATGACGCTCAGTACATGATGGCCAAGGCCTATCGGGGTGTGCCCTATGTGGATGCCCACCACGACGACCCCACGCCGGACACCAGCGGCAACGAGCACACCTACCGCGGGGTTCACTACGGGGATGCCCACCAGAACGACCCCACCCAGGACACCGGCACCAAAGAGCTCACCTACCGCGGCCAGAGCTACAAGCACTGAGCCATGGGCGTCCGCCGCCCCGCGGATCGACTGCTGAGCAATGGCGATCCGCCGGTGTTCAGCGTCGAGCGCGCCGATGGCGGCGCGGCCGTGCTGATCACCTGCGACCACGCCGGCCGGGCGATCCCCCGACGCCTGAACCAGCTCCAGCTCTCGAGCGAAACCCTCTCCACCCATGTGGCCTGGGACCTGGGCGTCGCCGAACTGGGGCGGCGCCTTTCAGCGCGGCTGGATGCCTTTCTGATCCAGCACAACTACTCGCGGCTGGTGATCGACGCCAACCGGCCCCCGCACGCCGCGGATTCCATCGCTGTGCTCAGCGAGCACACCCGCATCGCCGCCAACGAAGGGCTGTGCCAAGCGAGCCGGCGTCAGCGGCTGGACGAGCTGTTCGTTCCCTACCACCGCCGCATCAGCAGCGAACTCGACCGGCGCAGCCGGCGGGGGAGCTCCTGCGTGCTGGTGGCCCTGCACAGCTTCACACCCACCTACCTCGGCGAACAACGGCCCTGGCATGCCGGCGTGCTGTTCGGCCGGGATCCGCGCCTGGGGCGACTCCTGCACGCCCGGCTCAGCGAGGAGAACGCCCTGTGCGTGGGCGAGAACATGCCCTATGCGGTGAGTGATGACACCGATTACACTGTGATTGTGCATGGTGAGCAGCGCAACATTCCCCATGTGGAACTGGAGATCCGCCAGGATCTGCTGGTTGATGACACCGGGCTTGACGACTGGAGCGAGCGACTGGCGCTGGCCCTGGAAGCCACGCTGCCACAGCTCAACAGGAGAGTTCCATGCTGAAGATCAGGGTTGGCTACGAGTTGGTGTATCGCTGTCCGGCGCCAACGCCGATGATCGTCACCCTCAGCATCAACTACAGCCGGATCTCCGACATCATCGAGCCCGATCATCTGGTGGTCAGTCCGTCGGTGCCGGTGCGGGCCTATCGCGACTCCTACGGCAACTGGTGCAACCGCATCGTGGCGCCGGCTGGGCTCATCAGGCTGAGCGCCAATGGCGTGGTGCTCGACAGCGGCCTGCCCGATCCCGTGCTCCCCTGGCTGGAGGAACGGCCAGTGGACGCCCTGCCGGAGGAGACGCTGCTGTTCCTGCTCGGCAGCCGCTACTGCGAAACCGACCTGCTCACGACCACGGCGTGGGAGCTGTTCGCCAACACTCCACCGGGCTGGGCGCGCGTGCAGGCGATCTGCGACTACGTGCATCAGCACATCCGTTTCGGCTATGGCCATGCCAGCCCCACCAAATCCGCCTGTCAGGTGTTCCACGACCGTGAAGGCGTGTGCCGCGACTTCGCCCATCTCGCTGTGGCCTTCTGCCGCTGCATGAACATCCCAGCCCGCTACTGCACGGGCTATGTGAGCGACATCGGCGAGCCGCCGCCCCATGCGGAGATGGACTTCGCCGCCTGGTTCGAGGCCTACCTCGGGGATCGCTGGGTCACCTTCGATCCCCGCAACAACAAGCCACGCATCGGCCGCATCCTGATCGCCCGTGGGCGCGATGCCGCCGATGTGGCCCTCACCACCAGCTTCGGGCCCTCCATGCTCGAGTCCTTCAAGGTGTGGACCGAGGCCCTCGGCGACAGCCAGGATGCCGGAGCCAAAGGCACCGACCAGCGATGACGTACTGCGTGGGAGTGTTGTTGCGGGAGGGCCTGGTGATGGCCTCCGATTCCCGCACCCACGCCGGTGTGGACAACGTCTCCCAGTTCTGCAAGATGACCACCTTCGAGCGGGCCGGCGATCGCGTGATCGTGCTGCTCAGCTCCGGCACCCTCAGCGGCACTCAGGCTGTGGTGAGCCTGCTCAGGCAGCGGGCGAACCTGGGCGAAGGGATGGGCGAGGGGATGGGCGAGGAGATGCGCACGATCTGGTCAGTGGACACCCTGTTCGATGTGGCCTCGCTCGTGGCCAATGCGATGCACGACATCAAACAGCGCGATGCGCCCTTCCTGGAGGGAACGGACATGACCTTCAACGTCTCCTTCATCCTCGGCGGACAGATCAAGGGCGAATCTCCCCGGCTGTTCCGCATCGATACGGAGGGCAACTTCATCGAGGCCGGCGAGGACACGCCGTTTCTCCAGATCGGTGAATCCAAATATGGCAAGCCGCTGATCGACCGCGTGATCACACCGGCCACCTCCCTGCAGGAGGCCAGCAAATGCGTGCTGGTGTCCTTTGATTCCACCATGCGCAGCAACCTGTTGGTGGGGATGCCGATCGATCTGCTGTGTTATGAGCGCAACAGCCTCACGATCACCAAGAGGCGCCGCTTTCCCGAAGGCGACAGCTACTTCACCAACCTCAGCGCCCGCTGGAGCGCCGGGGTGCGCCAGGCCTTCCGGGAGCTGCCGGAACTGGAGTGGTGAGCCAATCGCCTACTCAGCCGCCGGCACGGTGTGGGGTTGCTCCAGGAGCGAGTCCGGCCTCAGCGGGTGTGGAGTCCCGCGCACACCCATCAGCAGCGGTTGAAGGGGCCTATGCAGGACGTGTCCCCTGGCCTCGCTCACCCGCAGCGCAGCACCGTTGCCTCACCTGCCCGAGCCGGCGATCCGCCGCGATCCGCGCCTGATCCGCCGGCTGATGCCCGTGTTGGAGTGGTTCTACCGCCACTACTTCCGTGTGAGCACCAGTGGCTGGGAGCACATGCCGCGCCAGGGGCAGGTGCTGCTGGTGGGATCCCACAACGGCGGCCTGGCCACCCCAGACCTGCCCATGTTCCTGGTGGACTGGGTGCGGCGCTTCGGCACCGGGCGGCCGGTGTACGGCCTGACCCACGCCAAGGTGTGGCAGGCCTTTCCCGCCGTCGCCGACCTGGCCGCCCGGGTGGGCGCGGTGCCTTTCCATGCCCGCCAGGCCCTGGCCCTGCTCGAGCAGGGCCACAGCCTGCTGGTGTATCCCGGCGGCGGCGAGGACGCCTTCCGGCCCCACCGGCGGCGCGACCGCATCGAGTTCGCCGGCCGCACCGGCTTCATCCGCCTGGCCCTCTGGCACGAACTGCCGGTGATTCCCCTGATCTCCTGGGGCGGCCACGACACCCTGGTGGTGCTCGAGGACTGCACCGCCCAGGCCCGGCGGCTGCACGAGCTGGGGATGCCCTGGCTGCTGGGCATCGACCCGGAGGTGTTTCCCGTCTACCTGGGGCTGCCCTGGGGGCTGGCCTTCGGGCCGCTCCCCAACATCCCCCTGCCGGTGCCGATC
>JAWOBH010000279.1:0-24253 GCA_046498125.1 Prochlorococcaceae cyanobacterium
GCGCAACCGTTGCCGCTGACCACCGAGGGGGTTACCCCGACGGTCCGGATGAGCGCCGGCGTGAAGGAGTGCGACCGGGGCTGCGCTTCTTCCAGGCCGATGCCCTGGCCGATCCCTGGCCACAGGGCCCTGAGGCCGCCAGCTCCGAGGGCTACGACGTGGTGCTCTGCTCGCTGTTTCTGCACCACCTCGACGGCGACGAGGCCGAGCGTCTGCTGGCCCTGATGGCACGACGGGCCCGCCGGCTGGTGCTGGTGAACGACCTGATCCGCAGCCCCCTGGGCTTTGCCCTGGCCTGGGGCGGCACCCGGCTGCTGAGCCGCTCGCCGGTGGTGCACACCGATGGGCCACTGTCGGTGCGGGGGGCCTTCCGGCTGGCCGAGGTGGCCGCGATGGCGGAGCGGGCCGGGCTGGCGGGCGCCGAGCTGCGGCGCTGCTGGCCCGAGCGTTACCTTCTGAGCTGGCGACGGAATTGAGATGGGATCCAGTGCTGGCCCCCCCAGCCGCGACCTGGATCGCCACGGGGATCCCGAGCGCCACTGGGATGTGGTGGTGGTGGGCGCCGGGCCTGCCGGGGCTCTGGCCGCCTACGACCTGGCCCGGCGGGGCCTGGCCGTGCTGCTGGTGGAGAAGCGCAGCTTCCCGCGCTGGAAGGTGTGCGGCTGCTGCCTCAACGGCCAGGCCCGCTCGGTGCTGGCCGCCGTGGGGCTGGGTGAGCTGATCGACCGCCAGGGCGGTGTGCCCCTCGATCAGATCCAGGTGGGCCTGGGGGGCCGCCAGGCCCGCTTTCCCCTGCCCGACGGCAGGGCCCTGTCGCGGCAGCGCTTCGATCAGGCGCTGGTGCAGGCGGCGATGGCGGCGGGAGCCAGCTTCCGGCCCCAGACCAGCGCCCGCCTGGGGGCGGCGGATGCCCACGGGCGGGTGGTGCAGCTGCGCGAGGCAGGCGGCCGCGGGCAGCAGGAGGTGCGGGCGGCCATGGTCCTGGTGGCGGCGGGACTGGCCCACCGCTGCCTCGATGGCGAGCCCGACGCCGGCGTGCACATCCAGCCCCGCTCCCGGGTCGGGGCCGGCTGCGTGCTGCCGGCCGGCACGTGCCACTACAGCCCGGCCTGCATCCACATGGCCGTGGGCCGCCGGGGCTATGTGGGTCTGGTGCGGCTGGAGGACGGCCGGCTCGATCTGGCCGCCGCCTTCGACCGGCCCCTGCTGGCCGAAGCCGGCGGGCCCGCCGGCGCCGCCGCCCTGGTGCTGGAGCAGGCCGGGTTTCCCGTGCCAGCAGGCCTGGACGCGGCCAGCTGGCAGTGCACGCCGGCCCTGACCCGCCAGGCCACCCCCCTGGCGGGGGAGCGCTTTCTGGTGCTGGGGGATGCGGCCGGCTACGTGGAGCCGTTCACGGGCGAGGGCATGGGCTGGGCCCTCACCGCCGCCGCCGCCGCCACCCCCCTGGTGCAGCAGGGTGTGCAGGGCTGGGAGCCGGCGATCGAGCGCCACTGGCGGCACACCCTGGAGCGGCAGGTCGGCCGGCGCCAGCGGCTCTGCCGCGGCGTGGCCGTCCTGCTGCGCCGCCCCGCCACGGCCGGCGTCCTGTTCCAGCTGGCCCGGCGGCTGCCGCCCCTGCCCCGGCGGCTGATCCGTCAGCTCAACCATCCCCCTGCCGTCGTGCCCGAGCCGCTGCCATGCCGCTGACCATCCGCGGCATCGGCACGGCGGTTCCCGCCCACAGGGCCAGTCAGAACGACGCGGTCGCCCTGGCCCGGCACCTGATCGCCGACAGCCCGGAGCGCTTGGCGCTGCTGGAACGCATCCAGCGCCGCACCCGCGTGCACACCCGCCACAGCGTGCTGCTGGAGAGCGGCGAACCGGAGAGTCCGATCGCCGAGCGGCTGCCCTTCTACGGCGAGCGCAATCCCTCCACCGGCGAGCGCATGCAGCGCTTCGCCCGCCATGCCGGCCCCCTGGCCCTGACGGCGGCCAGGCGGGCCCTGGCGGATGCCGGGGTGGCGGCGGAGCGGGTCACCCATCTGGTGACGGTGTGCTGCACGGGCTTCCAGGCACCGGGATTCGACCTGGAGCTGATCGCCCGGCTGCCCCTCCACCCCGACGTGGAGCGCACCCAGGTGGGCTTCATGGGCTGCCACGGCTCCCTCAACGGTCTGCGGGTGGCCCGGGCCTTCGTGGAGGCCGACCCCCAGGCCTGTGTGCTGCTGTGCTCGCTGGAGCTCTGCAGCCTCCATCTGCACTACGGCTGGGATCCGGAGAAGGTGGTGGCCAACGCCCTGTTCGCCGACGGGGCCGCCGCCCTGGTGGCCATGGCCGATCGCGGTGAGCCGCCCCAGAGGCCGGGATTGCGGGCCGTGGCCTCCGGCTCCACCGTGATCCCGGACACGGCGGAGCTGATGTCCTGGACGATCGGCGACCACGGCTTCGCCATGGGCCTCTCGCCCCAGGTGCCGGCTGCGGTGGCACGCCACCTGCGCCCCTGGCTGGAGCGCTGGCTGCACCGGCACGACCTGGAGATCGGAGCCATCGGCGCCTGGGCCCTGCATCCCGGCGGTCCCCGCATCCTGCAGGCCAGCGCCACGGCCCTGGGCCTGGCGCCGGAGCAGATCGCGGTGTCCGAAACCGTGCTGCGTGAACACGGCAACATGTCGTCGGCCACGATCCTGTTCATCCTTGAGCGGCTGCGCCGCGCCACGGCCCCAGGGCCCTGGCTGGCCCTGGCCTTCGGGCCGGGACTCACGGTGGAGGCCGCTCTGCTGGACACTCCCTGAGGACGGCCCATGCAGGTCTACGACGTGCTGATCGCCTTCTCGGTGCTCAGCCTGCTGCTGCTGATCGCCGTGATGTTGCGTCGGCGGGTGAAACTGCTGCGCCAGCTGGGGCTGCCGGAAGCCCTGATCGCCGGCCTGCTGGGCCTGGCGATCGGCCCCTACGGGCCTGTGCAGCTGGTCAGCGACCCGGTGGTGGAGGCGTGGTCCCAGGCGCCGGCGGCCCTGATCGCCCTGGTGTTCGCCACCCTGTTTCTGGGCCAGCGGCTTCCCAGTCCCCAACGGCTGTGGCAGCGGGCCGCCCACCAGACCGCCTTCTCGATGGTGATTGGCTTCGGCCAGTACGTGGTGGCAGGGATTGTGGTGCTGGCCCTGCTGGGACCGCTGCTGGGCAGCCACCCGCTGATGGCCACCCTGGTGGAGGTGGGCTTCGAGGGGGGCCACGGCACGGCGGCCGGCCTGGGCCGCACCTACACGGAGCTGGGGTTCCCCGCGGGGCGAGCCCTGGCCCTGGCCATGGCCACCGTGGGGGTGATGGCCTCGGTGCTGCTCGGCACCGCCCTGGTTCTCGTCGGCCAGGCCCGCAACTGGCTGCTGCGCCAGCGGCACCGCAGTCCCGCCGCCCTGGTGGGTGGCGGCAAGGGGAGCTTCGGCGCCAAGGGGCGGCTGGCAGGGGAGCGGGCCGCCGGGCTGATTCCCGCACACCAGACCATCAGCCTCGACGTGCTCACCCTCAACCTCTGCCTGGCGGGGGTGGCGGTGGGCGCCGGCGCGGTGATCAAGCAGATCCTGGTGCGGATCTCGCCCCTGTTCGAAGCCGTGCCGGTGTTCCCCCTGGCGATGGTGGGCGGGCTGCTGGTGCAGCTGCTGCTGCAGAAACTCGAGCAGCCCTTTCTGGCCTCGGCCACCGATCAGGCCAGCATCGCCTCCCTGTCGATGGATGTGCTGATCACCGCCGCCATGGCCAGCCTCAATCTGCCCCTGCTGGCCGACAACCTGCTGCCGTTCACGGTGCTGGCGGTGGTGGGGCTGGCCTGGAATGTGCTCATGGTGCTGCTGCTGGCGCCGCGGTTGTTCCCGGATGCCTGGTTCGAGCGTGCCATCGCCGACTTCGGCCAGGCCACCGGCAGCACGGCCAACGGTCTGCTGCTGCTGCGCATGGCCGATCCCATGGGTCGCAGTCAGGTGCTGGAGGCGTTTTCGTTCAAGCAGCTGCTGTTCGAGCCCTTCCTGGGCGGGGGACTGATCACCGCCTTCGCACCGCTGGCGGTGGCGAGCATGGGTCTGGGGCGCTGGACGGCCCTCTGCCTGGTGCTCACCCTGGGCTGGCTGGCGGTGGGGCTGAAGCTGCTGCCCCGGTCTCAGGCCGGCAACGGTTCACGCTGAGCCTGCGGGGGGATGCGTCGGCTGCGCTTGATCGGGACGCTGCGCAGGGGCATGGAGCGCAATGGTGCCCGGGCGCGGGGCGGCAGGGCGCCGCTGTTGATGGTGAGGAAGGCGGCGATCAGCCAGGTCACCGTCCAGGAGATGGGGCGGGATTCAGCCGCAGGGGTTTGCTGTTGTCGAAAGGGCACAGTTCATCATTCTTAATCATTTGTTCACATATCATAACATACAATCAACCGTGGCGCGAGTTCTGCCGCTGGCACGATCGGAAGTCAGTGCCGGCCCCAGCTCCCGATGAAGGCCATCCTCGGCTCCATGACCGCCGGCCTGGCCTCTCACTGGCGGCAGTGGCTGCGCGGGTGGGCTCAGCGTCCCCAGGAGAACGGATCCGGCAACGCCGAACTGAACAAGCTGCCGGCTCCCCTCCAGGCCCGGCTGCAGGAGGCCATCGAGCGTCTGCCCACCCCCCGGGGCTGCCGCACCACCATCACCGAGGCGGTGGCGGAGGGCCTGAGGCACTGGCGGCAGCAGCCGCAGGCGGGCAATGTCCTGGTGATCCTCGCGAACCCCCTGGAACCGCTGGAGCGCTATCTCAGCGACGCCCTCGGCAACGACGCCCTCAGCGCCGGCGGAGAGCTCCAGGACTGCCGCCTGATCACCCCTCTGCCGGCCGATTCACGCCCGAAGGACCCCCTGACCATGGCCGACCGGATGGAGGAGGCCTTGAACGCCCTGCCGAACCCGCCGATCAGAGGGGCGGAGGCACGCGAGGACACCACGCTGGTGCTGATCCCGGCACTGGAGATGCTCATCCTGCGCTGCATCGGAGGCTGGGAGAGCGTCGAGCTGCTGCGCGCCGAGCTGGTGCGGCGCCCCGATCTGTTCTGGGTGATCGGCTGCAACCGCTGGGCCTGGCGCTTTCTCGATGCGGTGGCCGGGGCCGAGGCCTGCTTCGGCACGCCGATCGACCTGCCCGGACTGGCGGGCGAGGACCTGGAGCCCTGGCTCAACGCCTGGCTCAGCGGCGTCGAGGACCTGCCGGTGGACCCTGAACAGGGTGCCGACACCTTCGACTGGCAGGAGCTGGCCGATCTGGCCAAGGGCGTGGGCAGCATTGCCGCCCGGCTCTGGCTGGACGGTCTGCGCGTCGGCGAGGAGAGCGGACTCACCGCCACGGTGCCGGTCCTGCGCTCCCTGCCGTCGCTGATCGGTCTGGATCGCTACCTGCTGCATGCGGTGCTGATCCACGGACGCATCAGCCGCGCCCACCTCAGCAGCAGCCTGGGGGAAACGGAGGGGCCCGTGGACGTCAGGAGTCAGTGGTTGCTGCGCCAGGGAATCCTGGAGGCGCGGGGGGACATCCTCTCGATATCGCCGCTCTATTACAGGCGGGTGGCCAGCGAACTTGCCAACAACAACTTTTTCGTGGAGAGCGACTGATGCCGATCGCCCCCCTGTGGATGGCCCAGGTGAACACCAGCCTGTTCACCGACATCACCCTGGCGAAGCTGCTGCGGGCCGCCATCACGATCGCCATCGCCTATGGCGGCATGCTGCTGGTCGAGGTCTTCACCACCTGGGCCTCGGAAAAAGTGGCCCGCCGTTTTCGGCTGTTGATCAAGCAATCACTGCCGTTCTTGAAGGCGATCGTGCTGATCATCACGACCACCTATCTGATGCGGTTGTTTCTCAACATCTCCCAGAACAACCTGCTGGCCATCACCGGCACCCTCGCGGTGGCCATCGGCTTCGCCTTCAAAGACTATGTGAGTTCGGTCATCGCCGGGGTGGTGGCACTGTTCGAGGTGCCCTACCGCGTGGGGGATCGCATCCGGATCGGCGATCACTATGGCGAGGTTGTGGGCTATGGCCTGCGCGCCATTCAGTTGCGAACCCCCAACGACACCATCGTCACCATTCCCCACAACAAGAGCTGGACCGAAGCCATCGCCAATGCCAACACCGGTGCGCTGGAGGCCCAGGTGGCCACGGATTTCCACTTCGATCACCGGGTCGACAGCGAGCTGGTGATCACGCTTCTGCGCCAGGCCGCCCACAGCAGTCCCTTCACCCAGATTCATCTGCCGGTGACCGTGGCCATGCACGAACATCCCTGGGGCACCCAGTTCAGGCTGCGCAGCTACCCGATGGACATCCGCGACGAATACACGTATCGCACCGATCTGATCCGGCGCAGCAAGCAGGCCTTCCGTCGCCACGGTCTCGCCTACCCGAGCCTGCTCACCGGCTGGCCCGGCAGCTGGGAGGAGAACGGCTCCGCCGGCGATGGCTGAGGCGGCGGCGAGCGGGCTGGACGCCTTCGTGCAGCTGGTGGAACGGCTCGACCACAGCCGCGGCACCAGGGAGCGGGTGGAGGCGCTGGTGCACTACTTCGGCGGCGCCGAGCCCGCCGATGCCGCCTGGGCCCTGCAGGTGCTGCTGGGCAAACAGCGCCGGCGCCTGATCACCGGCCGCCGCCTGCGCCAGATCTGCCTGGAGGAATCGCCGCTGCCGGAGTGGCTGTTTGACGACTGCTACGCCCAGGTGGGGGATTCCGCTGAAACGATCGCCCTGCTCTGGCCGCAGCGCCATCCGGCCGCCGGCCACAGCGGGCCGCTGCACGTCTGGCCCCTGCACGTCTGGATGGAGGAGCTGCTGCCCGCGGCCGCCGCCCTCGAGAGTGAGCCCCAGGCCCGGCGGGTGCGGGAGCTCTGGAGCGGCCTGGAGCCGGAGGCGCTGCTGGTGGTGACCAAGCTGCTCACCGGTGGCTTCCGCATCGGCGTGGCCCAGGGGATGGTGATCCGCGCCCTGGCCCGGCTCAGCGGGCTGGAGGAGCCGCTGCTGGCCCACCGGTTGATGGGGGGCTTCAGTCCCTCAGCCCAGGCCTTCCGCCAGCTGATCGCCCCCGCCGGGGCGGAGGAAGCGGCCTCCAGCCGCCCCTATCCCTTCTTTCTGGCCTCGCCGCTGCCGCCTGCCGAGGGCGGGGCGGCCCCCCTGCCCGGCCCCACCACGGACTGGCTCTGCGAGTGGAAGTGGGACGGCATCCGCAGCCAGCTGATCCGCCGCGGCGGTGAGGGCTTTCTCTGGAGCCGCGGCGAGGAGCTGATCAACGACGCCTTTCCGGAACTGATCGCGGCGGCGGCCGGCCTGGCCGATGGCACCGCGCTCGACGGCGAGCTGATCGTGTGGCCCGAGGGCGCCGGACGGCCGGCCCCGTTCAGCCAGCTGCAGCGGCGGCTGGGCCGCAGGGCCCCGGGCCGCCGGCTGCTGGCCGAGTGTCCGGCGGTGTTCCTCGCCTACGACCTGCTGGAGCAGGGGGGCGAGGACCTGCGCCCCTGGCCCCTGGGCCGGCGGCGGCCCGCCCTGGAAGCCCTGATCCGGGAGCATCAGCAGGCGGCGCAGCCCCCAGCAGCCGGGCGTCTGCGCCTCTCTCCGCTGCTGCCCCTGGAGGCCTGGGAGCAGCTGGAAGCGCGGCGGCATCAGGCCCGCGACGCCGGCGCCGAGGGCCTGATGCTCAAGGCGGCCCACTCCCCCTATCTGGCCGGCCGCAGGCGCGGCCACTGGTGGAAGCACAAGCTCGAGCCCCAGCGCCTCGATGCCGTGCTGCTCTACGCCCAGGCCGGCAGCGGCCGCCGCGCCAACCTGTTCACCGACTACACCTTCGGGCTCTGGGACCGGGATGGAGACGGCGAGGGAGAGGCCCGGCTGGTGAGCTTCGCCAAGGCCTATTCCGGCCTCGATGACCGGGAGATCGCCGAACTCGACCGCTGGATCCGCAGCCACACCAGCGAGCGCTTCGGCCCGGTGCGGGCGGTGGAGCCGCTGCAGGTGTTCGAGCTGGCCTTCGAGGGGCTGCAGCGCTCCAGCCGCCACAGGAGCGGGATTGCCGTGCGCTTTCCCCGCATCGCCCGCTGGCGCCGCGACAAGTGCGCCCGCGAGGCCGACACACTGGCCAGCGCCCTGGCTCTGCTGCCCCTGGAGTGATGACCGGGGAGTGCACTGCGGGGCGGCGCCGTTCAGCCGGCGGTGCTGCGGTACACCGAGCGCCCGTCACCGGGGAGCAGGGTGAGGCTGCGGGGGTCGATCACCCGACCGGCCGTCACCTCGATCTCCGCGTCGGCGGGGGAGCCGCCGGGCTGACCCCAGATCTCCAGGCCCAGCACCCGCCCGCCGGGCCCGCAGTAGTCGGCGAAGCGGCAGCGGCCGAGGCGCTGGTTCATGCGCCGATGGCTGGCGGTGACACCGGCGATCCCCTGCTCCTTCAGCCGATAGCTGCCCCCCTGCCAGCTGAGTTCGGCCGGGAGCGGCAGCGATGGCGCCGGCACCAGCGTCACGGCCTCCAGCCAGCTCACCTCCAGCCAGTCGTCTTCGCACACCACCAGCCAGCGGCTGCGGTCGCCATCGCGGAGCAGATACTCCAGCCACTGGAAGCCGTCCTGGTCATAGAGCAGCCGGTCTTCCACCACCCAGTCGGCCGCCTCGGCCTGCACGATGTCGCCCAGGCGCAGATCAAACAGGGTGCGCTCCCGCTCCCGGGTCTGCCGCGCCCGCTGGGCCGCCTGCCGGCGCTGCCGCTGCAGCACCAGAACCCCCAGGCCGGTCAGCACCAGCAACGCCAGCAGAACCAGGGCCATGGCGGCGGAGCCTGGCAGGCCCGGCAGAGGATGACCGCCCCAGGGTATGGCGGGTCACCGCACCGGTCGGGTGGGGGATGCAGCACCTAACTTTTGTGGTGGACCCCTGCTCCCCTGGAGACCCGCCCCATGTTCACGCTGGACAAGGCCACCAAGATTTTTCCGGAAACGCTCTCGGCCGACGCGGTTCCCGCCCTCACCGCCCGCTACAAGCTGCTCAACGCCGAAGATCAGCTGGCCCTGATCTGGTACGCCTATCTGGAGATGGGCAAGACGATCACGATCGCGGCCCCGGGCGCGGCCCGGATGCAGTTCGCCGAGCCGGTGCTGAACCAGATCAAGGCGATGGACTTCACCCAGCAGAGCCAGGTGATGTGCGATCTGGCCAACCGCGCCGACACCGAGATCGGCCGCACCTATGCCTTCTGGTCGGTGAACATCAAGCTGGGCTTCTGGTACAAGCTCGGCGAGTGGATGGATGAGGGGATCGTGGCCCCGATTCCCGCCGGCTACCAGCTCTCCGCCAACGCTGCCTCCGTGCTGGCCAGCCTGCGGGGCCTGGAGGCGGGCCAGCAGATCACCGTGCTGCGCAACTTCGTGGTGGACATGGGCTTCGACCCCGGCAAGGGCGAGGGCCAGCGGGTGATGGAACCGGTGGAGGTTCCCCTGGCCGAGGACCAGCGCAGCAAGGTGTTCATCGAAGGGGTGCTCAATCCCACGGTGATCTCCTACATGGAGCTGCTCAACGCCAACGACTTCGACCAGCTGATCCAGCTGTTCCTGCCCGATGGCGCCCTGCAGCCCCCGTTCAAGCAGCCGATCGTGGGCACCGAGGCGATCATGCGCTTCTTCCGTGAGGAGTGCCAGAACCTCAAACTGCTGCCCGAGCGGGGCTATGGCGAACCTGCCGACGGCGGCTTCAACCAGATCAAGGTCACCGGCAAGGTGCAGACCCCCTGGTTCGGCGCCAACGTGGGCATGAACGTGGCTTGGCGGTTCCTGCTCGACCCCGACAACAAGATCTATTTCGTGGCCATCGACCTGCTGGCGTCGCCCGAAGAACTGCTAAAGCTCGGCAAGTGATCAACCGGGGCACCAGCGTCGCTCTCGCCCTGATCGGCGGCTGGTGTCTCAGCCTGGTTCTGCTGCTGCTGTACGGCGCAGCTCTCCCGCCGGCGGCCTGGCTGCCGGCGGTTCTCCTGCGCACCCTGCTGCAGACGGGCCTGTTCATCGTCGGCCACGACGCCATGCACCGCTCCGTGGTGCCGGCCGACCGCGGGCTCAACGACCGCATCGGCCGGGTGGCCCTGACGCTCTACGCCTGCCTCCCCTACGACCTCTGCCGCCGCAACCACCTGCTCCATCACCGCAGTCCCGGCGGCAGCCGCGATCCCGACTTCCACGCCCCGCGCCAGCCCGGAATCGTCGGCTGGTTCGTGCGCTTCCTGGGGGGCTATCTCAGCCCCGTCTCCCTCACCGTGCTGGTGTCCCTCTGGGGTGGCGCCGCCCTGGCGGCGTGGGCACTGCATGGCCACGGGTTGCAGGTGGTGTTCAGCTTCTGCACCCTGCCCCTGGCCCTGAGTGCCCTGCAGCTGTTCCTGTTCGGCACCTATCTGCCCCACCGCGGCCAGGCGCAGGCCGCGCCCCACGGCGCCATCACCCTGGCCTGGCCCGAGCCGCTCTCCTTGCTGGCCTGCTACCACTTCGGCTACCACGTGGAGCACCACAGCCATCCGTCGCTGCCCTGGTACGAGCTGCCGGCATGCCACCGCCGCCTGCGTCAGCAGGCCGGACTCGCGGCCTGATGCCACAGGCGGTAGTTTCGAAACGTCAGCGATCCACCATTTCAGCCCGTGGCCCAGGCAGCCGAGTCGTCGTCCCCTCCCTCTGCAGCAGCCCACGGGGCTGACTCCGGCTGGAGTGAAGCCGAACAGATCGTGGCTCGCTGTGCCTTCGACCGCGCCCAGCAGCGCGCCATCCGCAGCCTGGTGGAAACGGTGCAGGCCCACGCCTATGGCCTTGACAGCGCGGAGAGCGTGTGGGTGCTGCACGACTACCTGAGCACCCAGCGCCACACCATCGAAGGCCGCTTCGATTTCCGTCTGGCCGGTCTGCTGATCGTGTTCGCCTCGCTGGTGCGCGACGGGCTGCTGTCGATGGACGAACTGGATGGCCTCGACGCCACCAAGCTGGCCAAGATCGCCGCCCTCTCCAAGTTCTAGGGCGACGACTGGCGCCAGCGGCCGCGGCGCTGGTAGTCCACCAGCACCGGCCGTCCCAGCCGGTTGGGCAGCACTGCCTCACCGGCGGCGGGCTGCAGATCGCGGGGCAGGTCCAGCAGCCGCTCCAGCTCGGCGGCATCCACCCAGCGGCCGGTGAACGGCAGCGGCGCAAACGGACGCTCGGCCCCGGGCCGGTGGGCGAGCACGAAGCCCCAGGGCCCGAAGCTGGGCACCGTGACGCTGTAGGGGCGGGTGTGCAGCCCCAGCTGCTCCAGGCTGGCCTGGATCGAGGCCAGCACCTTCGGAGCGAAGAAGGGCGTGGAGGCCTGGGTCACCAGCACACCGTCGGCGGCCAGGCGCTGCTGGAGCCGACCGTAGAAGCCCACGCTGTAGAGCCGGGCCAGGGGGGCGTTGGCGGGATCGGGGAAGTCGGCGATCACCACGTCGTAGGGGCCAGCCAGTTCCGCCACCCGTGCGAAGGCGTCGCCCAGATGCACCCGCACCCGGGGATCCTCGAGGCTGGCGCCATTGAGGCGGTGCAGCAGGGGGTTGCGCCGGGCCAACTGCAGGATCGCCCCATCAAGCTCCAGCAGGTCCACCTGGCGCACCTGGGGCCAGCGCAGCACCTCCCGCAGGGCCAGACCGTCGCCGGCGCCCAGCAGCAGAACCCGCCGGGGGTTGCCGTGCAGGGCCATGGCCGGGTGCACCAGGGCCTCGTGGTAGCGGTATTCATCGAGGCTGGAGAACTGCAGGCTGCCGTCGAGGTAGAGGCGCAGGTCGTTGCGCCGGCGGGTGAGCACGATGCGCTGATGGCGCGACTGCAGGCGGCCCACCACCGGGTCGGCATAGAGGCTGTCTTCGATGCGGTCGCCGAGGGGCGCCACCAGCACGCCGGCCAGGCCCACCAGCGGCACGGCAGCGCTCAGGGACCAGCGCCAGCGCCGCAGCGGCGGAAACCACCACACCAGCAGGGCACTGGTGACCAGAGGCACCACGGCCAGGGCCGTGGCGGTGGGCAACAGACCCAGCCAGGGCAGCAGCACCAGGGGAAACAGCAGGGCGCCGGCCAGGGCCCCCGCATAGTCGAGCGCCAGCACCCGGGCCAGGGCGGTGCGCAGCTGCTGCTGGCCCTCCAGCAGCCGGGTGATCAGGGGCAGCTCCATGCCCCCCAGAAGCCCCACCAGCACGGTGAGCAGCACCACCGCCAGCCACAGCGGGCCGTCCACGGCAAACAGGGCGAACAGGGCCAGGGGGCCGAGCAGGCAGAGGGGGCAGAGCCCCAGCTCCACCAGCACCAGGGACTGGAGCAGGCCGGCGGCGGGCTCGGCGCCGGTGGCCAGAAACTGGCTCAGCCAGGCTCCCAGGCCCATGGCCGCCAGGAAGGTGCCCACCACCACCCCGGTGGCCAGTGCAGCATCCCCCACCAGGTAGCTGGCCTGGGTCACCAGCAACAGCTCCAGCACCAGCCCCACGGCGGAGGAGATGGCGGCGGTGAGCAGCAGCAGACGTACCTGGGCGGCACTGAGACGCTCGGCCTGGCGCCGGGCGCGGCTCACTTCGCCCCGCTCGGCCCGCGGCCCTGGAAGCCGCCCCAGGTGCGCTGGCCCGCCACCGGCTGCCAGCGGCCGCCCACGGTGCGGCCCCTGAAGGCCACCGCCCCCCGGGCCCGCGGGGTGCCCTCCTGGCCGATGCGGTAAAGCGCCGGACGGGTGATCGCAAAACCGCAACCCAGCAGCAGCGCCAGCAGGGTGAGCAGCAACAGCAGCTGGCGCTCCATCACCCGGGCGTGCGCAGGGGAGTCACGGCCACCGGCCAGGCGGTGACCACCCCATCCTCCACCAGCAGCTGCAGCCACTCCAGCTCCACCGCCCCCCGGGCCAGCGGATCCGGAAGCGAGGCCCTCAGGCGCACGCTGGTGGGCTCCCGGAGGCGCAGGTAGCGGCTGGTCTCCACGATCCACCAGTGGTCGTCCTCATCGCTGCAGCGCCGCAGGGGCAGCTCCAGGCGCTCGTGCAGCAGCACCGCACCCCAGGCATCGGTGATCGCCAGCTCCAGCGGCACCTGCTTCGGCGGCGGCGAGGGCCGGCGCGGCGGCAGGTCCGGTTCTTCATAGCGGCCCAGCAGCCGCACGCGCACCAGGCCGGGGCCGCCCAGCTCCAGCCGCAGGGTGACCACAGGGTCATCCAGCCGCAGGCGCCGGCGCTGGCGGCAATCGCCATACACCGCCACCCACAGCAGCCGCACCAGCAGGGCGGTGACAGCGGCGGTGATCAGCAGCAGGCCCCGGTCCACGCTGTGGTTGTCCACCACCAGCGACACCCGCAGGGGCGCCGGCAGGGGCTGGCCGGCGGCATCGCTGAACTCCTGGAGCGCCACCTGCAGGCTGTGCTCTCCCCCCTGACGGGGCCGCAGCTGCAGACGCAGTTCAGCGTCGCTCTCGTCGTAGCGGCCGCTCTCGCCGTCCTCCCGCCAGATGCCCTGCTCGCGCCAGCCCTCCTGATCGAACTGCAGCACGGTCTGGCCGGCGGGATCGAGCAGGTCCACCGCCAGGGCCATGGCGGTGTTGGGCGGAAGCTCGGCACGCAGGCGGAGTTCCGGGCTGCCCAGCCAGCCGTCGCGCAGCCGGAAGGGGCGGCTCTGCACCGGATCCGGGCCGTCGAGCAGCAGCAGCTGGCGCTGGCGGGGCGGGCTCACGGCCGCCAGCAGCACCAGCAGCGGCACCAGGGGCAGCAGCAGAGTGACCAGGGGCCAGCGCACCAGCTCGGCGCCGCCGCTGATCTCCTGGGCCGGGGCCGCCGGCCTGGGCGGCTGGGATGGACGGGGTGGGGGGGGAGGAGGTTGCCGCGGCGATGCCGTCATCCCCAACTCGGCTCAGGCGCTGCCGATAGCGTAGGGAATGCGTTCCGGCGCTCAGCCGGCTGCCATGGCTCCCCGGCTGACCCAACTGCTGCTCACCATCGGCTGGACGTTCATCGGCGTGCTGCTGATCTACAGCGGCACCTGGCTGTTCGACCGGCTCACGCCACTCGACTATCGCAGCGAGATCCGCAAGGGCAACGTGGCCGCCGGACTGGTGGTGGCCGCCGTGATCCTGGGGGTGGCGGCGGTGGTGGTGGCGATGCTGGTGAGTTGACGGCGGAGGCGCCCGTCGGCCTCGATCCAGCCGTCGTCCTGGCGCCGATCGAGGCCTGGTTCGCGCGCCGGGGCTGGACGCCGCTGCCCTTCCAGCGCCAGTGCTGGCAGGCCTACCTGGCGGGCCGCAGTGGCCTGATCCAGGTGCCCACCGGCTCCGGCAAGACCTACGCGGCGGTGATGGGCCCGATCGCCGAGCTGCTGAAGGAGGCGTGCGGGGCGGGCCCGCCGTGGGGTCTGCGCCTGCTCTACATCACGCCGCTCCGGGCCCTCAGCCGCGACCTGGCCCTGGCGATCCGCGAGCCGATCGAGGCCATGGGCTGGCCGCTGCGGGTGGCCATCCGCAACGGCGACACCGCCAGCAGCGAGCGCACCCGGCAGCTGAGACGGCCCCCCGAGATCCTGATCACCACCCCAGAGTCGCTGTCGCTGCTGCTCGCCAATGCCCGGGCACCGGAGCTGTTCGGCCAGCTGCACGCCGTGGTGCTGGACGAGTGGCACGAGCTGATGGGCGGCAAGCGCGGCAGCCAGAGCGAGCTCTGCCTGAGCTGGCTGCGGCGGTTGCGGCCGGGCCTGCGCACCTGGGCGATCAGCGCCACGATCGGCAACCTGCAGGAGGCGGCCCGGGCGGCGCTGGGGCTGCCCCTGCCGGCGGACGCCGGCGGGAAGGAGTCCGACAGGGACGGTCGCGACCCGCTGATCATCCGCGCCGCGATCGAGCGGCCCACCGCCATCCGCAGCCTGCTCCCCGAGGCGATCGACGGCTTCCCCTGGGCCGGCCACCTGGGGCTGCGCATGTACGAGGAGCTGGTGGCGGCCCTCGATCCGGCCGTCTCCACCCTGCTGTTCACCAACACCCGCAACCAGGCCGAGCGCTGGCACCAGTGCCTCCGCTACGCCTGCCCGGAGATGGAGGGGGCCCTGGCCCTGCACCACAGCGCCATCGACCGGGCCGAGCGGGAGGCGATCGAGGCGGCGGTGAAGAGCGGGGCCATGCGCTGGGTGGTGTGCACCAGCTCCCTGGATCTGGGGGTGGACTTCCAGCCGGTGGAGCGGGTGGTGCAGATCGGCAGCGCCAAGAACCTGGCGCGGCTGCTGCAGCGGGCCGGCCGCAGCGCCCACAGCCCCGGCGGCACCTCCCAGGTGCTGTTCATGCCCACCAACGCCCTGGAGCTGCTGGAGGTGAGCGCCATGCGCCGGGGCCTGGCGCAGGGGCTGGTGGAAACGCGCCGGCCGCCCCAGGCACCGATCGACGTGCTGCTCCAGCACCTCACCACCCTGGCCTGCGGGCCGGGATTCGATCCGGAGCGGGAGTGGGCCACGGTGCGCAGCGCCTGGAGCTACCGCCGCCTCAGCCGCACCGACTGGCAGTGGTGCCTGCGCTTTCTCGAGCACGGCGGCGAATGCCTGGGGGCCTACCCCCGCTACCGCAAGCTGGAGCGGGAGCCCAGCGGCGATGGGTTCACCTATGTGGTGCGCGAGCCGGCCATCGCCCGCCTGCACCGCCTGAACATCGGCACGATCACCGCCGACCGCTCGGTCACCGTGCGCGTCGTGCGCGGGGCCGTGCTGGGCCATGTGGAGGAGACCTTCATCTCCCGCCTGAGGCCGGGCGATGTGTTCTTCTTCGCCGGCCGCCAGCTGGAGTTCGTGCGCCTGCGGGAGATGACCGCCCAGGTGAGGGCCAGCACGAAGAAGAGTTCGGCGGTGCCGGCCTGGGCCGGCGGCCAGATGGCCCTCTCCGATCTGCTCAGCGAAGGCCTGCGGGCCGAGCTGGATCGCTGCGCCCGGGCCCTGGCCGACGGCACCAACCTCGACACCCCCGAACTGCGGGCCCTCGAACCCCTGCTGCGCCGCCAGCAGGACCTCTCCCGCCTGCCCCGCCGCGAACAGTTCCTGGTGGAGGTGTGCAGCAGCCGCGAGGGCAGCCACCTCTACGCCTATCCCTTCGAGGGGCGCTTCGTGCACGAGGGCCTGGGCTTCCTCTGGGCCTGGCGTCTGGCCCGGGAGCAACCCGCCACGATCACCGTCTCGGTGAACGACTACGGGTTCGAACTGCTCGCTCCACGGGGGTATCGATTCGCCGAACGGCTGGAGAGCCAGCTTCAGCACCTGCTCAGCGGCGAGGCGCTGATGGAGGATCTCGAGCAGGCGGTGAACCTCTCGGAGCTGTGTCGGCGGCGCTTCCGCGCCATCGCCCAGGTGAGCGGGCTGGTGCACGGCGGTTACCCGGGCCGGGGCAAGAGCGGTGCCCAGCTGCAGATCAGCGCCGCCCTGCTCGTCGATGTGTTCCGCCGCCATGATCCCGGCAACCTGCTGCTGGCCCAGGCCCGCCGCGAGGTGCTGGAGGAGCAGCTGGAGGTGGGCCGGCTGGACGCGGCCCTGGAGCGGCTGCGGGCCAGCGACCTGCTGATCGAGCACACCCCCCGGCCCGGGCCCCTGGCCTTCCCCCTGCTGGCCGAGCGGCTGAACAACCGGATGAGCAACGAAACGGTGCTCGTCCGGCTGCAGCGGATGATCCGGGAGGCCCGTGAGCGCGAGACGGTGGCCTGATCGTCTCAGCCACGCCGCCGCAGGAGGCGATCGAGCGCAGGGCGGCGGCTCTGCAGCTTCCGGGCATGGCGGGAGAACAGCCGCCACGGATCCTGCTTCTGTCCGAGGCGTCGGAAGATGTTGGCGACGGTGTAGCTCTGGGATCCCAGTGCGCCATCGCCCAGCTCCTCCCAGTCCAGCGGTGTCGCCACCGGGGCGCCGGGTCGGGCTCGCAGGCCGTAGGGAGTCACCGAGGTCTGGCCGTAGGCGTTGCGGAGGTGGTCGAGGAACAGCCGTCCCCGGCGCCGGTCCTTGCGCAGTTCGGTGGTGAGCCGGTCCGGCTCGCGGGCCGCCAGAACCCCGACCACATCGCTCGCGAACCGTCGGGTTTCCTCGAAGCGGGCGGAGCGCTGCAGCGGAACCACGACGTGCAGGCCACGGGAGCCGGTGGTCATCAGGAAGGCGATCAGATCGAGCTCCTCCAGCAGCTCCCGGATGGCGCGTGCCGCGAACCGCACGATCTCGAACTCCTCTCCCGGTGGATCGAGGTCGAAGATCATCCGGTCGGGACAGTGCAGACGGTCGCGGCGGCTGAGCCAGATGTGCGGCGTGATGCAGGCCTGATCCGCGAGATACACCAGGGTGGCGGCGTCATTGCACACCAGCTGCTGCTGACGCTGGTGCGTTCCCTTGAGCTCCACCTCAACCCGCTCGATCCAGTCAGGAAAGTGATCAGGGATCTGCTTCTCATAGAACCCCTCCGCCTCGATCCCATCAGGGAAGCGCTGCATGGTGAGCGGGTGATCGCGCACATGCGGCACCAGCCAGGCCGCGATCCGCTGATGGTATGCAGCCAGGTCGCGCTTGCTCAGGCCGATGTCGGGAAAGAGGATCTTCTCGGGCCGGGAGATCTCCACCGTGCGCGGGCCGATTGCGAGCCGCAACCGGTTCATGGGCAGGGCTCCTCCTGCACCACATCCGCGGCCCGCTTGTCGCGTCGCAGGCCCAGAAAACGGGGGTGCCGCAGCTTGCCTGCAGCCGTCCATTCCTGGAAGCCGACCTCGGCAACCAGGCTGGGGGTGACCCAGTGGATGCCGTCAGCGGGCAGCTGGGCATCGCCGAATGCTGGGGTCGTTCTCTCAAGACCCTCCAGGCGTTCCTGGAGCTGATCGAGCGTGGCGTCGTCGAAGCCGGTGCCCACCTTGCCGGCATAGGCCAGGGTGTCGCCGCGGTGGAAGCCGAGCAGCAGGGCGCCGAAACCCCGGCGTGATCCCCGGGGATCGGTGTACCCGCCAATCACGAACTCCTGGCGGTTGACGGATTTGAACTTGAGCCACTGGCGCGAACGGCCGTGCACGTAGGAACTCGTGGCGTGCTTGGCGATGATCCCCTCCCAGCCCTTCTCGCAGGCCTGACGGAACACCGCTTCGCCGTCGGCGTTGCGGTGAGGCGTGTAACGCAGCGGATCGGCATAGGAGAGCACCCGCTTGAGCAGCGTCTTGCGATCCCTCTGGCTGACTTCGCTCACATCGCTGCGGTCAAGATAGAGAATATCAAACACATACAGATACACCTTCACGCCGGATTGGCGACTCAGTTCTGGATCCTCAATATGCATGCGCTCTTGAAGCCGCGAGAAGCTGGTGAGGCGTCCATCAAAGGCAACAATCTCACCGTCCACAATGAATCGCTGTTCCGACTGCATCGCCAATGCCTCAGCCAATTCCGGATAGTGATCATTGAGGATCTTCCGGTTGCGGGATTTCAGCTGGATTGTGTCGCCATCCCTGTAGGCCACACAGCGTTCCCCATCCAGCTTGCGCTCGAAGATCCAGTTCTGATCGGAAAACCGCCGATCCGTGAGGGTGGCCAGCATGGGGCTCACCCAGGAGGGCATGGCTGCCTGCCTCACCCTCGCCAGGCTGTCCTCGGAGAGAACGCGCAGGTGCTCGTTCACGGTTGATCACCAGCATCCTGCGCATGGATGGCCTCCAGCGTTCGATCCGTGAGCACCGACCTGACCTCGGTGCTCGTCGGCCGGCGCCGTGCATCGGCATGCTCGTCGTCCATCTTGATCAGAAGCCAGCGGGAACCCGTCTTGGAATCGGTGCGGATCAGGGCATAGCCGCCCCGGATCTTGTCGCCCAGGAGCTCAACCTCCAACTTTCCTTCGGCATAGGACTGGGGCATCGACGCCGCGTCACCCTGCTTGTCCCTGCGCAGGTTGCGGTAGACGCCGCGGTCCCACACCATCACGGTGCCGGCTCCATCATGCCCCTCGGGGATCACCCCCTCGAAGTCGGCATGATCGAGAGGATGGTCATCGGTGGGAATCGCCAGGCGCCGCACGGCAGGATCGGTGGAGGGTCCCTTGGGCACCGCCCAGGACTTCAAGACTCCATCGATCTCGAGGCGGAGATCGTAGTGAAGGCTGCTGGCGTCATGTTTCTGAATCACGAAGATCGGATTCTGCGCCGACATGGGCATGGCGACATGCTGAGGCGACACGACATCCAGTTTGAGCGGGATGGCTGCGGTTGGCCATCGGCCTCACGGCACGGGCCCTGCCCCAGGCCGGTAGCGGCCTCCCGCCTGGAGGGGCAGGTGTGATGGCAGCCGCTCGCTTGTGTGCGTCGTGGACTCGTGGGGTCGCAGGCTCCAGGTGCCCTCCGGTGTGGTGTCAGAGGCCGAATCTGTTGATGGCGGCTTGTTTGCAGATCGTGATGGCCTGATCAATCGATCGGCCCTGATTGAAGCGCTCCACCACGCAGTCACAGGCATACTCGGCCATGCCAGCGGGAGCCGGGTTTCCAGATGCCTCCATCTCAGCACTGATGGCCCGGATGCAATGGCTGCGGATCAGCTGATCCACGAAACCGGAAGCGTGAGCTGGCAGCCACCAGCCCGAAAGGATCAGGCTCAACAGAGCGAGAGAGCTGGTCATGGGTATCGGACCGGCGGAACGGGGCTGGCCAGACCCAGGGCAGGTTGGTCAGATCGGGCCCGGCTCGGCAGCGCCGCCGCTGCTGCAGGGGAAAGGACTCGCGTCCGGAGGGAAGCCGGGTGACTCTTGCCCAGGTCATTCCTAGTCTGCGGGGAGATTCCAGCGTTCTGTGAAAGGACTGATCTACTGGCTGCTCGGCGATCGGGCCGGCAGGGTGGTGATGGGTTCCTGGCGATGGCTCTGGGGACTGCCGGTGGAATCCGGTGGTGGTGTGGCCGTGGCCGTGGCGCAGGAATCCCTCCAGTCCATGCAGGAATCGGTGCAGAAGCTGGCCACGGCCGTGGCCACCCAGGTCGGGGCCTATGAGAGGGCCAAGAAGAAGTACGAGGAGAAGAGCGCCCAGCTGGGCACCTTCGAGCGGCAGGCCCAGCTCGCCCACAGGGCCGGTGAACTGGACGCGGCCAGGCTGGCGATGAGCCGTGCCATCCAGGTGGAAAAGCTGCTTCCGGCTCTCGAGCAGCAGGTGCAGCAGGCCGAGGTGTTCGTCAAGGCCTCGAAAGACAAGCTCAACCGGGAGCGGCTGAAGCTCGAGCACTACAAGTCCGACATGCAGAACCTGAAGGACCTGGCCGAGATCAATGCCGCCCTGGAATCGATCGCCCGGGTGAACAACGAGTTCGACATCGGCTCGGCCCGCTCGTCCTTCGACGACGCCAAACGAGCAGTGGAAGGGCGCCATCTGCGCAGCACAGCCCTGGCTGAGCTGACGGAGAACCCGCTGGAGAAGCTCAGCGCGGATCTCGAGAAGCTCTCCCTGGACGATGAGGTGTCCCGGCGGCTTGAGGCCCTGGAACCGCCGCAGCTTCCGCCACTCCCGGGCCCCACCCAGCCATGACCAGCAGACCTTCCGGAGGCCGCAGCGGACCTCCCCCGATTGTCTACATCCTGCTGGCCGCGGTGGCACTCGGCGCCCTGTGGAGCTGGCGTGAGCAGATCGGCGGGCTGCTGACGTCCCGTTCCGCCTGGCCCGAACTGCCTCAGGGACTCAGGCCCGGGGGGCCAGCGGCGAAGTTCCCGCCCCCCAGCACTGTTCCTGCGGGCACCAGCGTGAGCATCGATGGCTCCACCAGCATGGTGCTGGTGAATGAGGCGCTCAAAGCCGACTTCATGGCTGCCTTCCCCGGCACGGAGGTGACAACGGCCGCCGTCGGTTCGGAGAACGGCATCCAGGCCCTCCTGGCCGGAAGCATCAGCCTCGCCGCCATCTCCCGGCCGCTCACGGAGCAGGAAGAGGCCCTCGGCCTGAGGGCCGTGCCCGTGACACGTGACCGGATCGCCCTGGTGGTGGGCATCGCCAACCCGTTTCGCCGGGGGCTCTCCCGCAGCCAGGCAGCGGAGATCTTCCAGGGAACCATCACCGACTGGTCCACGCTGGGTGGCCCAACGGGGCCGATCCGGGTGCTGAATCGACCCAGTGTCAGCGGCACGCACTCGGCCTTTCGTTCGATCGTGCTGAAGGGCTCGCCCTTCGGCAGCACCCCCAACATCACCACCCTGGCGAGGGACGCCACCACCCCCATGCTGCGTCAGCTGGGGCAGAACGGCATCGGCTACGCCACTTATGACCAGGTGGCCGACCAGAGGACGGTGCGGGTGCTGCCGATCGACGGGCTCACCCCCCAAGCGGAGGCCTACCCGTTTCAACGGCCGCTGTTTTATGCCTACCGCAACCCGCCGGACCAGGGCGTGAAGGCTTTTCTTGGCTATGCCCTGTCTCCTGCCGGCGCCCCAGCGATAGCGAGGGCCAGTTCCGGTTCCTGATCGGCAGCCGGGCTGACCGGGTGGTGGCGCCTCATGCCTGCCCGAGGCCTCCCCGAGGCCTCCCCCGCCATTCCAGGCCTGCCTATCTTGACGATGGGAATTCCAGGGGCGCTGGGGGCGAGGGCGATGGCCAAAGCACCTCCGCCTGCCCGGCATCCGGCTGAGTGCTGCCAACCCCGGCGTACCCAGCGGTTGCTGCCCCTGCGCTCACTGCCGGCCCTGATGCTGGCCGGCGGCCTGCTGCTCACCGCCCTGGTGGCAGCCGCCCAGCCCACGGAGCACAACCTCTGGGAGCTGCTGGCAATGGGCACGGCGGCGAGCGCCCTGGCCGCCGCCAGCGCCAGGGCTGTCGTGAACAGCCATCTCACCATGGGCGCGGCGCTGGCCGTGAGCGAGGCAGCGGCCCGGGAACGGGCCCTGGCCAGCACCGTGTTCGAGGCCTCGCGGCTGGGGATCGTGGTGAGCGACCCCCAGGGCCGCATCCTGATGGTGAACGAGGCCTTCAGCCGGCTGAGCGGCTACCGGCCGGTGGAGGTGCTGGGCCGTCACACCAACCTGCTGCGCTCCGGCCGCCACAGCGCTGACTTCTACGCCGAGCTCTGGACCAGCCTGCTGAGCCGCGGACACTGGCAGGGGGACCTCTGGAACCGGGTGCGCAGCGGTGAACTGCGGCGTCACCACCTCTCGATCTCCACCGTGCGCGGCGCCGACCACCAGCCCCTCTACTTCGTGGGCATGCTCGAGGACATCACCGAGCGCTACGCCGCCGAGAAGGCTGTGCTGCACGAGGCCCGCCACGACCTGCTCACCGGCCTGGGCAACCGCGCCCTGCTGATGGAGCAGCTGGAGCGCGATCTGGCCCTGGCCCGGCGTCATCAGTGGGCGGTGGCGCTGCTGTTCCTGGATCTGGACGGCTTCAAGCGGGTCAACGACTGCTGCGGCCATGCCCAGGGCGATCGGGTGCTGCAGCTGATGGCGCGGCGGCTGCAGGGGGTGCTGCGCCAGACCGACCTGATCTGCCGCCTGGGCGGTGATGAATTCGTGGTGCTGGTGCCCGACGCCGATGGCGACGCTGAGCTCAGGCAGATCGCCGCCAAGCTGATTGAAGCCAGCGAACAGCCCCTCGGCCCGCTGGCGCCCGATCTGCGCCTGTCGGCCAGCGTTGGCATCGCCCGCTACCCGGACAACGCCTCCAGTGCCGGCGAGCTGCTGGCGGCCGCCGACCGGGCCATGTACGCGGCCAAGGCCCGCGCGGGAGGCTGCAGCCGGATGGCCGGTCAGAGCGCCGCTTAGGCCTGCTCCATGCGCTTGATGATGTAGGCCATCAGGCCCAGGGAAGCGGCCAGGGCGATCAGCAGGGCGGTGGTCATCAGGGCGGCGGGACCAGGGTGTTGCCCCATTATCCCGGCAGCAGAGCTGCCGGTGTCGCCACCAGCCAGCGGCCCCCGGCGGCCAGCAGCACGGCCAGGCCGAGACCGGCCAGCTGCAGTTGCGGTGCCGGCCACAGCCGCCGCACCAGCACCGCCGCCCACAGCAGCCCCAGCAGCAGCACGGCGCTCTGGCAGAACGCGATCACGTGGGGATCGGCGCTCCAGGCCGGCAGGGTGGGAACGGCACCCCTCAGCGGCGCCAGGCTCACCGCCAGCACCTGGCCCGCCTCGGCCATCCCCACCGGCAGATGGCGGGCCAGCAGCAGGGCCCAGAGCAGGGGCAGCAGGGCGTAGAGCAGCAGGCGCCGCTGGCGGGCGGCCAGCAGCGGCCGGCTGAGCAGAAACAGCAGGCTGGGAACGGCCAGCGCCAGGCAGCCGAAGGCCAGCCGGGGCAGCAGCGGACCCTGCTGCAGGCTCTCCGGCACCAGCGGCAGCCAGCCCAGCAGACGCTGCCAGTGGTGGAGGCTGATGCCCCCGGCCAGCACGAGGATCAGCCCGGCCTCTCCGGCCGGTGGCTCCATCTCCCGCTGCAGGTCGGCGGCGGGCGGCCGCAGGCGCAGCTGCACGGAGCGATGGGGGCAGGCCGCCGCGCAGGTGAGGCAGAGCACACAGTCGCGATTGTCGGCCAGGTGGGCCGGGTGGGTGCCGAGAGGGCAACCGGCCGTGGCCAGGCCCTCGCCCACGGCTGGCCCGCCCTTGAAGCAGCCATAGGTGCTGCAACTGCCGCTGCAGGTGCCGGCCTCGGCGCGCAGCTCCAGGATCGAGAGCTTGGCGAACAGCCCGTTCATGCCGCCCACCGGGCAGAGATGGCGGCACCAGAAGCGCTTCTCGAAGGTCAGCGAACCGAGCACCGCCCCGGCGGTGATCACCAGCAGCAGGCAACTGCTCAGCCAGGCGGTGTTCTCCAGGTTCCACAGCTCCTCCCAGAGCAGGATCGCGGCGAAGCCGGCCGCCAGCAGCGGCGCCGCCCAGCGGTCGCTGTCGCCCCGGGGCCAGGGACGCGGCCGCCAGCCCAGAGCGCGGGCCAGCCGCTGGCTGATCTCCCCCCACACCATGAACGGGCAGAAGGAGCACCACAGTCGCCCCACCAGGGGAAAGCCCAGCAGGATCAGGGGCCACCACCAGGCCCAGAAGAGGTTCAAGGCACCGTTGTGCCCCCGGTCCTGGGGCCCCAGCCAGAGCCAGAGGTTCACGAGCACGAACACCCAGCTCACCAGGCCGAACAGCAGGACGTTCCAGAGGCGCGGCTCGCGCATCACGAAGCGCAGCCGCGGCTTCCAGGGCCAGAGATCGAAGCGGGGCCGCGCCCCGCGGGAGCGAGTCCAGAACACCTCATCGGGCAGGGTGGCGGGCAGGGTGGCGGCAGCGGGGGAGGCCTGATCGG
>JAWOBH010000148.1:0-2556 GCA_046498125.1 Prochlorococcaceae cyanobacterium
GTGCCGTCGGGCGAGTGGCTGTCGCGGCAGCGGATCGGCTGGTCGTTGAAGGCGCAGGTCTTCCAGGGGTCCGCCAAGGCCGGCGGGGCCATGGGGCCTCTGAGCGAGGCCAGGGCCACAGCGGCACGGGCCAGGTGTCTCGGCAGGGGAGGCGGGGCAGAGGTGTTCAGGGAATCGGCAACTCCACAGAGGCGCCAGCCTGGATCATGTCGACTGCGGCCCGGATCTCGCCTGTGACCGCGCGAATCCAGGGCCAGCTGGTGGTGGTCAGCACCAGGATTGCGATGCTTCGGCTCTGCCGGTTCTGCTGGTAATGGAGGTTGGTGACGGTGGACCAGCCCAGTGCGTAGGCCGTGACCTGCGGGCGGCATGCTCCAGAACTGCGCGGGCCTGCTCCTGGGTCACGCCAGGAAAGAGCTCCACAAATTCAGCCAGGGAGATGCCATCTTCCAGGTTTTCGAACAGAGCCGCCACCGGAATTCGGGTGCCACGGAATACCCAGGCACCACTGAGCCGCTGCGGATCACGCTCCACCGCGGTGCAGCCAGCCCACCCGAGTTCGCTCTGCGTGCTCATGGCCCCTTCGTGGCCGGACCGCTTCACGGTAGGCAGCTCGATGGTTTCAAGCTGCCTGGGCCCCCGTCGTTCATGCTGCGGCTTGGTGCTGCACCAGGAACGCCTCGATCCAGTCGTGGTGGCGCTGCTGGGTGATGCGATCGGCGATGGTGCTGCCATCGGCCGTGACCTGGAAGCGGCGGCGGCAGGGGCGGGCGGCCGCGTCGGTGAACGCTTCGAGCGCTAACTGCAGCGTGTGGTCTCCCCACTGGAGAGGCCGCAGCTGCAGCCGCAGTTCGGCGTCGCTCTTGTCGTAGCGGCCCCTGACCCCCGTCCTCCTGCCATATCCCCTGCTCGCGCCAGCCCTCCTGATCGAACTGCAGCATCGTCTGGCCGCGGGATCGACCAGATCCACCGCCAGAGCCTTGGCGGTGTTGGGCGGCAGCTCGGCGTGCAAGCGGATCTCCGGGCTACCAAGCCAGCCGTCCTGAAGGCGGAACGGGGGATTCAGCGTCGGCGGCTCCCCAACGAGCACCAGCAGCGGCGCAAGCGGCAGCATGAGCGGCGACACGGATGAGGATTACGGTGGCTCGCCGGGAGGCGATGACGCATCGCCATCTCGGCTCGGAAGCTGCCCATCGCGTGTGCAGCGACGTCCAGCGTCCTGCCTGCTGCCATGGCCCCACGGCTGACCCAACTACTGCTCAGCATCGGTTCGACGTCATCGCTCCGGTCGATGACCGCTGCGAGATCCGCAGGGGCAATGTGGCGGCAGGAGTGGGGTGGCGGCGGTGCTGGTCGTGCGGGTCAGTTGACGACAGACCTCATGACGGGAGCTATCTGACCCGCCACAGGCCCCAGTCCACGGAAACTGCCTGACGTGCTTCAAAGCCTCAACCTCACCTCCCCTCCATGAGCAGCATCGACTTTGTGATCCGCCTGAGTGTGGCCTTTCTGCTGGGGTCAAGTCTGGGCCTTGAGCGTCAGTTGCGAGAACGCTGCGCAGGGCTGCGTACCAATGCTCTCGTCGCTACAGGTGCGGCGCTGTTTGTCATGCTGTCGGTGCTCATACCCGGAGATGGCAGTCCCACACGGATGCCGGCCCAGATCATTTCGGGGATAGGGTTTCTGGCGGGAGGTGTGATTCTCAAGGAAGGTCTGAATGTGCGGGGGCTGAACACGGCAGCCACGCTCTGGTGTGCGGCGGCGGTGGGCAGCCTGGCAGGCTCTGGCTTCCTACAGCAGGCGATGCTCGGCTCTGTTGCGGTGCTGATCGCCAACACAGGGATGCGGCGTCTGATCAACACCATCAACCAGCAATCTCTGGAGAATAGCGACCTCGATCTCCGCTATGTCTGCACACTCACCTGCCACAGCACTGATGAGGGGTCCATCCGCTCCTTGTTGCTGCAGTCCTTGGACCGGATTGCGATGAATCTGCGCTCCCTGCGAAGTGAACCACTGAGGAACGATCCCCACACCATTGAGGTGGAAGCGGAACTGGTGACCAAGACGCGCAACAATCTTGCCCTGGAGCAGAACATGAGCCGACTTTGCCTGGATCCAAGGGTCAGCTCAGCTCGCTGGCAGATCATTGAGCCGGAATGCGGTTGAGGCGGCCCCGGTTCTGATGGCGAGGCCGGGGTTGATCACGAGTCGGTGCAGCCCCGCCGGCATGGCGCCGGTCGAGACCTGGTTCGCTCGCCTGCTCTGAACGCCGCTGGTCTTCCAGCCCCCCCCGTTGCCGTCCAGCTGGGCCGCAGGCCCAGGAGCAGTGGAATGGGCCGCACGCGCAAAATGTCCTGCGGCGAGGACGGCTGAGGCGTGATCCTGCCGCAGCCCCCCCCCTTACCTCGGGCGATGCCTGCGTTGACCCGCAACGCCCGCACGCCGATGCCGCCATCCTTTCCACTGCCGCGGCCTCTGTTGCTGGCGCTGGGTTTTCCCCTGATCGCCCTCAACCGGTGGATATTTAACTCGCTCTACAGAGCCTTCGAGGGG
>JAWOBH010000189.1:0-9171 GCA_046498125.1 Prochlorococcaceae cyanobacterium
TGCCTCCGGCTCCGAAGTCCTGAGCGCCGGCTGCCGGTCCCTCAGCCGGTAGGCCAGCCGGCCCAGGTGCTCCTTCACGGCCACGGTGCTGAGCTCCAGGGCCGCGGCACTGGGCAGCAGATCCATCGCCAGGCTGGCCGCCGTGGGGGCGCCGAACTGCTCCCGCCCCGGCAGCTGAAAGTCGCAGGCCACCGGGATCACCTCGAGGCCGCTGCGTCGCCGAAAGGTCTCCACGGAGCGGGGCAGGTGGTAGGCGCTGGTCACCAGCAGGATCCGCCGCCAGCCCAGCCGGCGGCCCAGGGCCCCGATGTCCCGGGCTTCCTCGGCGGTGGTGCGGGAGCCCGGGTTGAGCAGGATTCGCTCCGGAGGCACCCCCAGCTCTTCGGCCAGAGTCCGGGCCCAGAGGGCCTCCGGGTCTGCCGGATCGCCGCTGGTGAAGCTCACCCTGCCGCCGCTGGTCACCAGCAGCGGTGCCCGCTGCTGGCGCAGCAGGCGCACGCCGGTGAGCAGCCTGTCGCCGCCTTCGGCCACCTCCACCGCGGTCCGCGGCGGCAGGGGCGGCCGTAGGCCGCCGCCCAGCACCACCACCGCGTCGGCCTGGGGGAGTGGCTCCGGCACCAGGGCCGTGGCCCGTTCCTCCAGGCCCCAGATCAGCTGCCGGCTGGTGAGCGGCATGGCGAACAGCCAGATCACCCCCAGCCCGCCGGCGCCCAGCCAGGGCCCCCAGCGGCGGCGCCGGCCCAGCCAGCCCGCCACCCCCAGGCTGAGGCCCAGCCCCAGGGGGTAGAGCAGCAGCGGCAGCAGCTTGGAGAGCAGGAAACCCATCGTCGAGGGGGTGGCGCCTGTGGCGGCCTCAGCCCTGGTTGCGGCGCAGCCGCTCCAGCTCCTGCTGGGTTTCGAAATCCGTCCAGGCCTGATCGAGGTTGATCTGGGGGTCGGCCTTGCCCGCAGCCGCCACGCTGGCCTCGTGCTCGGCCGGGGCGTTGAGTTCGGCCTCCAGCTTGCGGAAGGCCACCCCCAGTTCCCCCAGGGCCTGCCAGCGGTCGCGGCCCCGGGCCCGCAGTTCGGCCACGTGCAGCTCGGCCCGAGCCGCCAGCTCGCCGGCCCCGGCGGCGCGGGCCCGCTCCACCCGCCGCTCCCACTCGCCGATCTCGCCGGCCAGGTGCAGAAGTTCCGAGCGGGTCTGCTCGGCGCTCGTCTGCAGGTCGATGCGCCGGCGGCGCAGGCGCTGTTGCCGCTCCAGCCGCTCCTGCTGGCGCAGCAGCCGCTCCTGCTCGGGGTTGGCGCTCAGGAACGACTCCAGCTGCTGCTCGAGCTGGGCCTCCAGGCGGCTGAACCAGTCGCTGGCGCTCATGGCCGGGCGGGAGGCTCGGGACTCGGGCCGGGGACCTGGCCGGGAGCGCGGGTGATCAGGGGCGCCTCGATCTCCTCCTGCAAGGGGGTGATCGCCGCCTCGCGGGAGCGCAGCAGCAGCTGGGTGAGGCGGGCGATGCCGCCCTCGCCCAGGTCCTGGCTCGCCAGCGTCTCGAAGCTGGCGGCGTAGAGCTGCTCGAGCTGGGCGATCAGGCCCTCGCGCAGCTGGCGCACGGCCTGGCGCTGGTCTTCCCTCGACATGGCGGCTATGGGCGGGGCTCAGACCGAGTCTGCCTGGGCAGCAGCGGCCTGGCCCAGCCGCCGCCCCTGGCCCAGCAGATGCAGGGACACATCCCCGGCCGCGTCGCTCCAGCGGCCGAGCGGCTGCCAGTGGGCCGCGGCGGCCAGCTGCAGAAAGGCCTCCGGGGTGTACTTGACGCTGTATTCGGTGATCAGCTCCTCGCCGGCGGCGAAGCTCCAGCGGCCACCGGCAAGCCGCACGGCCTGGGGACGCTCGCTCACCAGTGCCATGGCGATGCGGCTGTGCTCGGGCTGCCAGCGGGCCCGGTAGCGGAACCCGGCGGGATCGAAGTCGCCGGCCAGATCGCGGTTCAGGCGGGCCAGCAGGTTGAGGGCGAAGGCCGCCGAGGCGCCGGCGGCATCGTCGTAGGCGGCCTCCAGGCGCCGCACCGCCTTGGGCTGGTCGATGCCGATCAGCAGCAGGCCGTCGGGCCCCAGCAGGCGCCGGAACTGCACCAGCAGGCTGCAGGCCTCGGCCGGATCGAAGTTGCCGATCGAGCTGCCGGGATAGAAGCCCAGCCGGCGTCGGCCGGCCAGCTCCGGCAGGGCTGGCAGTTCCGGCATGTCGTTGTAGTCGCAGCACACCCCCAGCACGCGGGTGGCGGGGTGGCCGGCCTGGATGGAGGCGCAGGTGGCCTCCAGGGCGCTGCGGCTGATGTCCAGGGCCAGGTAGGCGGGTGGCCGCAGGGCCTCCAGCAGCGGGCCGGCCTTGCGGTCGTTGCCGGCGCCGAATTCCAGCACCACCGGTGCCGGCGGGCCGATGGCCGTGGCGATCGCCGCCGCTGAATCCTCCAGCAGCTGCACCTCGGTGCGGGTGAGGCTGTATTCCGGCTGCTCGCAGATTGCCTCGAACAGCCGCGAGCCCTCAGCGTCGTAGAGCAGCCAGGCGGGCAGCTGCCGCGGCCGCCGCTCCATGCCCGCCCGCACCAGGGCGCTGATGTCGGCCGGGGCCGGATGCAGGTCGATCAGCCGCGGGCGTTGGCTGGTGAGATTCATGGCGCTGGGAACGGTTCGCTGAGCGGCGGCTGACCGTCACGGGCCAGGCGCAGGCCGGCCGCCATCCAGCGGCAGGCGGGGGGAAAGAAGTTGCGGTAGGTGGCGCGCTCGTGCCCCTCGGGGGTGAGGAAGCCGCTGCCGCGCAGCACGAACTGGGAGGTCATGAACTTGCCGTTGTATTCACCCACAGCGCCGGCGGCCGGGGCGAAGCCGGGGTAGGGGCGGTAGGGGCTGGCGGTCCACTGCCAGAGCAGCCCGTAGGCCTGGGGCAGGCCCCCCGCCGGTGCCTGGGCATCGGCCGCCAGCTCCCACTCGGCCTCGCTGGGCAGCCGGGCGCCGGCCCAGCGGGCGTAGGCGTCGGCCTCGAACCAGCTCAGGTGGCGCACCGGCGCCCCGGCCTGCCGCGGCTTCAGCCCGGCCAGGGTGAACTCGGCCTCGCCGCGCCAGTAGCGCGGCGCCCTCCAGCCCCGCTGCTGGCACACGGCCCAGCCCTCGCTCATCCACAGCTCCGGCCGCCGGTAGCCACCGTCGGCGATGAAGGCGGCGTACTCGCCGTTGCTCACCAGGGCCCGGGCCAGGCAGAAGGGCTCCAGCCACACCCGGTGGCGGGGGGCCTCGTTGTCGAAGTGGAAGCCGCCCCCTTCGGCCGCGCCGCCACCGCCATGGCCGATCTCCACCAGTCCGCCGGGCCAGCTCAGCCAGCTGTGGCCCGCCCGGGCGCCGGCCCCATCGGCGGTGGCCGCCAGACGCCGCTCCCAGAGCGCTTCGGGGCCATCGGGGCCGCTGTCGTAGGCGGGGGCCAGGGGGTTGCGGCTGAAACCGTCCAGCAGGTCCATCAGCAGCAGTTCCTGGTGCTGCTGCTCGTGCTGGAGCCCCAGCTCCAGCAGCCCCCGCAGGCCCGCGGCGCGGCCGGGCTCCAGCCGCGCCAGCAGGGCCGGCAACGTGTCCAGGGCGGCATCCAGCCGCTGCCGCCAGCCCAGCACGCCGGCGATCGGCGGCCGGCTGAGCAGGCCGCGCTGGGGCCGCGGGTGGCGGGCGCCGACGGCGTCGTAGTAGCTGTTGAACAGGAACCCCCAGGCCTCCGGGGCGGGCTCGTAGGCCAGGGGCAGCCCCTCCTGCAGCAGCGGCCTGAGCAGGAACTGCTCGAAGAACCAGGTGGTGTGCGCCAGGTGCCACTTGGGCGGGCTGGCGTCGGCCATGCCCTGCAGGCAGAGGTCCTCCGGCTCCAGGGGGGCGATCAGCTCCAGGCTGTGGGCCCGCACGGCGAGCAGGCGGGCCACCAGGGTGCTGGCCAGATCGCTGGCCCGATCGGTTCCCTGCAGCACGCCGCTGGTCATCGCATCGCCGGGCTCAGGCCCGACCATAGGGAGCTTGCCTACGATCCGCCCATGCGGCAAAGGCTTGATGGGTGGGATCAGTGAGGGGTTTGTCGGCGCGGTGGGCCAGACGCCGCTGATTCGCCTGCGCCTGCTCAGTGAGCTCACCGGTTGCACGATCCTCGGCAAGGCTGAATTCATGAATCCCGGCGGCTCGGTGAAGGACCGGGCCGCCCTGGGGATCCTGCTGGAGGCGGAGCAGCAGAGGCTGCTGACACCCGGCGGCACGGTGGTGGAGGGCACCGCCGGCAACACCGGCATCGGCCTCACCCACATCTGCAATGCCCGCGGCTACAAGGCCCTGATCGTGATCCCCGACACCCAGTCGGCCGAGAAGATCAACCTGCTCCGCAGCCTCGGAGCCGAGGTGCGCACCGTGCCGGCCGTGCCCTACCGCGACCCCAACAACTATGTGAAGCTCTCCGGCCGCCTCGCCGCTGAGACCCCCGGCGCCGTGTGGGCCAACCAGTTCGACAACCTGGCCAACCGCCGCGCCCACTACACCACCACCGGGCCGGAGATCTGGGAGCAGACCGGCGGCCGCGTCGACGCCTGGGTGGCGGCCACCGGCACCGGCGGCACCTATGCCGGCGTGGCCCTGTTCCTCAAGGAACGCAACCCGGCGATCCGCTGTGTGCTCGCCGACCCCCATGGCAGTGCCCTCTATGCCTGGGCGAAGACCGGCGAGCTGACCAGTGAGGGCAGCTCGGTGACCGAGGGCATCGGCAACAGCCGCGTCACCGCCAACCTGGAGGGGGCGCCCGTGGACGACGCGGTGCGCATCGCCGACCAGGCGGCCCTCGACACCATCTACGACCTCCTCTGGCGTGAGGGGCTGTTCATGGGCGGTTCGGTGGGCATCAATGTGGCCGCAGCGGTGGAGACGGCCCGGCGGCTGGGCCCGGGCCACACGATCGTCACCGTGCTCTGCGACAGCGGCGACCGCTACCGGTCCCGGCTCTACGACGGTGACTGGCTGGCGAGCCGGGGCCTGCGGCAACCTGAGCGCACAGCGGTCGCCGCCGGCTGATGGCATCCCCTTCCGATCCGGCCTCCGAGCAGGGCAGCGCCACCGGCTCCGGTGCGCTGATCGCTGATCGCTATCGGCTGGAGCAGCAGCTGGGGGACGGGCCCCAGGGCACGGTGTGGCGTGGCTGCGACCAGCTCGCCGCCGATGCTCCAGTGGTGCTGCGCCAGCTCGGGCCGGAGCACGACCAGGAGCGGGCGCGGGAGCTCTGGAGCCGCCTGCAGGGGGTGCTCCACTCCCAGGTGCCGCGCCTGGGGGCGGCCATTGACCACAACGGCAGCCTCTGGCTGGTGCGCGAGTGGCTGGCCGGCCCCACCTTCGCCGATCTGCTGGCCGCCCGGGGCCAGCGCCAGATGGTGTTCGGCGCCGGCGAGGTGCTGCTGCTGCTGCGCCAGATCCTGCCGGTGCTGGCGGTGCTGCACGGCCAGCAGCTGGTCCATGGCGACCTCTGCCCCGCCAACCTGCTGCGCCGTGACAGCGACGGCCTGCCGGTGCTGCTCGACTACGGCCTGGTGGCCGGCACGGCGGCCGTGACCCCGGGCTACGCCCCCCCGGAGCTGGCCGCTGGCCAGCGTCCGCAGGCCTGGATGGACCTCCATGCCCTGGGCGTGACGGCCCTGGTGCTGCTCAGCGGTGATCCGCCCGAGCGCCTGCTCGACCCCGCCACCATGGCCTGGCGCTGGCCGGCGTCCCTGGCTGAGGCGCCGGGGCTGGGGGCCGCCCTGGAGCGGCTGCTGGCCACCGATCCGGGTCAGCGCTATGGCTCGGCGGCGGAGGCGCTGGCGGCGTTGCAGGCTCTGCCCATGCCGGAGAGCACCGGACCGGTGCCCCGCTCTGACCGCACCCTGGCCCTGGTGCCGCCGGCCGCCCCACCGCCCCCCCCCCCCACGGCCAGTAGTGCCTCACCCCTGCCGCCGCTCGTGGGGGTTCCGGCGGCTCCCGCCAGCGCCGCCGCCGCAGCCGCGGCCAGTTCGAGGGCGCCGGTGCAGCTGCCGTTTGAACCGTCATCGGCAGCCGCCGAGCCTGCCGATCTGCCCCCGGTCCACACCCTGCAGAGCCGTGGCGCCTCCGGCGGCCGCCGGAGGCGCGACGAGGAGCGCGAACTGCAGGCCGAGGGCAGCGTCTGGCCGGTGGTGATGGCCCTGGTGCTCTCCGCCGTGGTCGGCACGGCCCTGGGCTGGTGGTGGCTCAGCCGCGGCACCAGCCAGGAGCCCAGCACGCCCGATGTGGCCCTGCAGCTGCCCAGCAGCCTGCCCCAGGAGGAAGTGAATCAGCGCCAGCAGCTGCTCAACCGCCTGCGCGCCCTGCAGGTGGACCGGGCCTGGTTCCTCAAGTTCGTGGACGCCAGCCTGCTGGCCCGTTTCCCCGAGCGGGGCGGGCGACTGCCCAGCGATGCGGCGGAGGACGCTCCCCTGCGCCAGGCCTGGAATGAGCTGGCCGAGGAGCTGCTGGCCCGGGTGGAGCAGTTGCCCCTCGCCCTGCGCCAGCGCCTGGGCCGCTACAGCAACGCCGACTGGGAGCGGCGCGAGAGCCAGCTGGAGGCCCAGGGGCTCAGCGGCCCGGTGCTGCGCCAGCTGGTGTCGGCCAATGCCCAGACCCTGCTGCCCGGCCGCTCCGGCACCTCCATCCCCCCCGAACCATTCCGCCAGCTCTGGTATGCCGCCGCCGAGCAGATCCTCTCCAACCTGCAGATCGAGACCATCCAGGCCCGGCCCCTGCAGACCGATGTGCGCAACACGTCGGTGGCTGCCGGGGGCGCGCGCCTGTTTCCCGTGCGTGCCCCGGATGGCCATGCGGTGGTGCTGGGAGTGAATGGCTCGCCGCTGATGCAGATGGCCGTGTTCGCCGCCGACGGCACCCAGTTGGAGCCACGCGGGCCGCTGCGGGTGGTGAGCCTGGACGGCCAGAACCGCCAGCCGCTGCAGCTGCTGGTGAGCAACGATGGCGTTGCTGCGGGGGTGGTGACACTCTCGGTGCGGGCCGATCCCCCCGCTCCCGAGCCGCCGCCACCGGTGCCCGAGCCCGCCGAGCCCCCCGCGCCCCCCGAGCCGGCGCCTGATGGCGCCAGGCCGGAGGCTCCCGCCGCGCCCCGTGAGCGGCCGCCAGCCGAGGAGGGGGCGGATGCTGGGGCCGAGCCTGCCAGCGCCGACCCGTCCCCGTAGCGCCGGCCGCTGCCCTTGGCCTGGTGTTAATAGCGGGCGATGGCGGCGCGGGTCTCCTTCGCCATCTGCTTGCGCTTCTCCTCCTGGCGTTTGTCGTGCAGCTTGCGGCCCTTGGCCAGGCCCAGGGTGACCTTGATCCAGGAGCCCTTGAGGTGCAGGTTGAGGGGGATCAGGGTGAGGCCTTTCTGCTCCAGGGCCACGCGCAGCTTGTCGATCTCGCGGCGGTGGGCCAGCAGTTTGCGCACCCGCAGGGGGTCGTGGTTGAAGTAGGCGCCGGCGTGGCTGTGGGGGGAGATGTGCACGTTGTGCAGCTGCAGCTCGCCGTTGCGGATCAGGCAGAAGCCATCGCGCAGGTTCGCCTGGCCGGCCCGGATCGACTTCACCTCCGTGCCCAGCAGTTCGATGCCGCACTCGAGCGTGTCGAGGATCTCGTACTGGTGCCGGGCGAAGCGGTTGTCGGCCAGCAGGCGCTGGGCCGCGTCGCGCTGGGCCCTGGCGGCGAGCTTCTTGGTGCCGCCCTTGGCCATGGCTTCGATCCCGCTGCGCCTGCTCCACTCCCGACCCTAGGCAGGGGCCGGTACCCTCCAGGCATGGCGATCGTTTCCTCCGGATCCCAGGGCCAGGGCCGCACCGGAGCCACCCCGGCAGGGCGCCGGCTGCTGGATCCGGCGGCTGTGGACGGGCCGATCGCAGACGGGTCTGTGCTGAACGACCCGGCTGCAGCGCCGGAGCCGATCGTTCGCGAGGACTCGCTGCGGCCGCGACGTCTGGACGACTACATCGGCCAGAGCGAGCTCAAGCAGGTGCTGGGCATCGCCGTGGAGGCCACCCGTGCCCGCGCCGAGGCCCTCGACCATGTGCTGCTCTACGGCCCCCCCGGCCTGGGCAAGACCACCATGGCCCTGGTGCTGGCCGAGGAGCTGGGGGTGCGCTGCCGCATCACCAGCGCACCGGCCCTGGAGCGCCCGCGCGACATCGTCGGTCTGCTGGTGAATCTGCAGCCCCAGGAGCTGCTGTTCATCGACGAGATCCACCGCCTCAACCGGGTGGCCGAAGAGCTTCTCTACCCGGCCATGGAGGACTACCGCCTCGATCTCACCGTGGGCAAGGGCACCACCGCCCGCAGCCGCAGCCTGCCGATCGCCCCCTTCACCCTGGTGGGGGCCACCACCCGCGCCGGGGCCCTGAGTTCGCCGCTGCGCGACCGCTTCGGGCTGATCCAGCGGCTGGAGTTCTACGGCCTCGACGACCTGCAGGCGATCGTCCTGCGGGCCGCCGGCCTCTTGGAGGTGCGTCTGGACGCCGCCGCGGCGCTGGAGGTGGCCCGTCGCTGCCGCGGCACGCCGCGCATCGCCAACCGCCTGCTGCGCCGGGTGCGGGATGTGGCGAGTGTGCGCGGCCACGAGCGGGTGACGGCCGAGCTGGTGCACGAGGCCCTGAGCCTGCACCGGGTGGATGGCCGCGGCCTCGATGCCCACGACCGCCGCCTGCTGACCCTGATGCTGGAGAGCTACGGCGGCGGTCCGGTGGGCCTCGACACCCTGGCCGCCGGACTGGGGGAGGACCCGGTCACTCTGGAGACGGTGGTGGAGCCCTACCTGCTGCAGCAGGGGCTGCTGCAGCGCACCCCCCGCGGCCGGCTGCTCACCGAGGCGGGCCGGGCCCACCTGGAGCAGTCATGAGCCGCTCCGCGCTGCGCTGCCGGGGCCTGGCCCTGCTGGCCCTGCTGCTCATCGCCGTGCTGGCCCTGCTGCCGGCCGCCAGCGCCCAGGCCGCCTCTGCCCAGGCGCCCCCTGCCCCGGCCGCCACCCCCCGGCCGCCGCTGCCCCAGCTGTTCGACCAGGCCCTGCGGGCCAGCCGTGAGGGGCGTTTCGGCGATGCCCTGCCGCTCTGGAACCAGGTGCTGGAGCTGGCGCCCCGGGATGCGGCGGCCTGGAGCAACCGCGGCAACGTACAG
>JAWOBH010000215.1:0-12472 GCA_046498125.1 Prochlorococcaceae cyanobacterium
CAGCTCGATCACCCTCTCCATCCCCCTGGCGTTCGAGCCTCAGCCCGAAGGTGTGATGCGCAGCCCGCCACGACCGCCTGATCAGCCCCTGCTGACGAGGGATGTGCTCCGCAGAATCGGCATGATATCCCTGTTCAACTGGGCGGCCACTTTCGGTATGTTCGAGTGGTTGCAATGGCGCACAAACGACGTCGCCCTGGCCCGCACCATGGCCTTGCAGACTCTGGTCGCCGCTGAGCTGTTCTACCTGCTCTCCATGGCCAGTTTCCTGCCCTCTCTGTGGTCCCGGATCCGCGGCAAGGCAGGCACTCTCGCCTATGCACCGGCCGTCGGCATCGCCGTTCTGGCGATGCTGCAGTTGTCGTTCAGTCAGCTCAGCCTCTTCAACCACCTGTTCGGCACTGTCCCCCTGAGCTGGACCGAGTGGCTGCTGTGCCTGGGTGCCGGGCTGCCGGTGGTGGTGTTTGCGGCGCTCTCGCCTCTGGCTGTAGAGCCGGCCGCCCGGCCGGCCCGGCGGCAATCTCCTTAGCTTCACTTGCCCCGGGGAGCATCGCTGTAGCGGCCCCCATTACAATCAACTGTAAAGACTTTGCGAACGCGCCCCAGATCTCGGCCCAGCCGGCCGCTACCCGGTGTAGCTGTTCATCAAGGTGTTTGACCGAGTGGGGGCGTTCAAGTATATCCTCACCCGCATCTCCGATCATCGCATCAACTTACCGCATCGATGTGAGTGACGCCCGGGTGCGTACCAATCCCGGGAAACCGGCACGCATCGATTTGCGCGTGGAGCTGCAGAGCGCCTCCCAGCTGGCCGCCACCATCAACCAGCTCCGCTCGACGGCCGACTGCTCGACATTGCCCGCACGGGAGTCGGCTGAACCTCTTGGCCTTCCTTTGTAGCACAATGGTTTGCATCAGAGTCAGGCTTGAGGTTGAGGTGCCGAACCCCATCCATCCACGATGCTTGTGCTTGGTTCGTGATCATGGACGGACGCTGACATCATCTAGACCAGCTCGCCGAGAAATCGGGTCAATATTTGCGATTGATCGACAAGGCCGCTTGCAGCAGGACTTTAAATGTTGCCATTTTCTTTCATGTCTCCCAAAAGCTCTCGCTTGCAAATAGGCAAACTGAGGCAAAGCATTGATTGCTCGAATCCTTCCCTTTGGATCCGAGGAATTTAGAACCTTTTCAGACAACACTAGCCAATGAGTCGCACAAGTGGCAGTAAATCTGAAAAGCCTGGCTGAATTATTCTTTCAGCTGCACAAATACTGGACGCTTGCCTGCGGGCGTGGTGAAAGGTTGCGTGATGAATTCAATTGGGATATCCCCAAGACCCTCGTCAACTTTGTTTAGTCGGCAGCGTAACTCGTCGATACTGATATCCAACTGTTTGTTGGGCAGTAGCATTAAGTAAATTCCTGCAATCCTCTCCCCCCTGAGGCCTATCTGGTACAGTCGTACTGATCCAGTCGTTGGATCTAAGGTATGAATAATAGGCACACTGTGAATGCGGTTTCCACTGGGGGCAATGAATATTGGATTGGAACGGCCATCGATTGCTTTAAATTGCTTGATGCTAAGTGTTTGGTCGAATCCAGAGACGAGATCGCCAAGATCGTAGCGGAAGAGCGGGAATGCGCGTGGATAAAGTGCTGTTACTAGTAGCTTGTAGGTACCTTCAGCTGTGGGTAATGCTTCAAGCAGATATTTGTTCCATGCAACATGATATTCACCGCTTGCAACTTCTTGGGCAATAGGCCCGGTTTCCATTGATCCGTATTCCATATACACTGGGCAGCCGAAAGCTTCTTCTACGCGTTTCCTTGACTCTCCTGAACTAAAGCATTCTGCAGTGGCAATGACCCCCTTGTACTGGGATAAACATGATGACCCTTTGGATTTGAGTAATTCCTCTGCGAAAGCCTCCAATGCTTTACTAAAGCCTAATACATAGCTAGATGATGATTCCTGTAGTCTTCGAATTCCTTGCTGAACTTTTTCGGAAGAGAGATTGTAGGCGGAAAACCTGGTCATGCCAAGACACTTATCTTTGATATCGCGTTCTACAATACGGAAAAGCCTTTCTGGGCCTCGACCCAAGAGATGTCTATGCCCCCAGATTCGAAAATATGGATCCTTTGGGGTGATTCCAATTAATGATCTGAGATACCACTCACTCCCCTCTTGAATAAGGATTTCACTTTGATTCTTTGGAAACCTAGTAGGCTCAGCCGTTGTTGAGCCTCCTGATGCGTACCACTTAAATTGTCCTTTTTCCAGTGGCGCAAAAGATCTCTGACCCTCAGTCTGCAAGGTTTTCTTTTCAAATACTGGAACTATCGATGCAAAGGCGTCTAGCGAACCGAAGTTACGAGGTAGGCCCTGGGCTCGCAGTTCTTGGTAGTAGGGTACCCGGTCGCAAGCTTCTGACCATAGAGCATTGAGTTTCTTTAGTTGAAAAGACTCAGGACTCTGTACACCTTCGATCTCAGCGTTCATTGCCTCTGCGAGTTTTGTGCGCCTCAGGCGTGTGGAGGCAGACAGAACAGAGAGTGGATTCATTTCCGTTGTTGACTGATGGGGCTTAGCCTTATTATTGACGGACAGCCGCTATCTTCTGGACTAGTAAACTGAGGCATTGTAAGTCTTTAACTGCATGCAATCTCTGGAGCTGTAACTGGTTCTGTTGATGCCGGTAATCAGTCATGTAATGCAGGACGGGCTATGCGTCCACATGATGCCTCCAGTTTTTGGTATTGCTTTGTAAAAAGTCCATGCTGGCATCCCTTCCACTTGAACTATTTCCAATCCCAGTAGACATCTCGCGGAAATGTCCACTCAAAGAGCCTTCCTGGACGGCAAAGAAGAACAGCACTGTTCCCGGGAGAGATGAGCTGACTGCCTTCGAGCGGTAGCTTGGAGGGGGGTAATATCCAGTGGGCGAAAATATCTTGCCTGAAAGGTATAATTCTAAACTTCTGCCACAATCAAGGATGCCAGTAGATTGACTGACTGGTTCTTGAAACTGAATTGAAATAGACTGCATGAGCTTGGAATGGCTGCTTTTGATAGAACGTGGTGTTTGCTGGCGATAATGCTATGCCTCTGGTCTTTGATCTAATCTTCTTTCTGGCCCTTGCCTGCCTGGCGGCATCTCTTTTTGTGGTTTCTGCTGCGGCACATACGAATTACTATGGGTTGGCTGAGGACTGGGTGCGAGGCCCTTGCCCGGCTTCGTTGCTGATGTGGAGTTTCATTTTATGTAGCAGCCTAACTGGTCGAAAATTCCGTCTGGATTTCAATCTCGGTTGACATCATCCAGCGCGCAGCCTTTGTAACTCTATAACAGGTTCTAGTGATTGCGTGAAACGCCCTTCTTGCAGCGCGCTGGCCACGAGGCCAAGTCGGCCACGCCCCTTTTATCAAGCGCGGCCCCACCCTCGTTAAGGTCACGCCACACCTGCCTGCCCTGGGCTGCAGCGGTTGTCGCGTGTCCCAGCCATGACTAGTCCCTACGCTATTGCCATTCCTCTGCTATTCCTGCCCTTCGAGTCCGCCGGTGAGGGCTTCGGGCACGACTCTGGGAATGTGGTCGTGGCGGCACAGTTGCCCTACACCCAGCTGCACTTTTGGCAATGACGATCTGCTGCGTCAGCTGGGTCTGGATCTGGCCGCCATCAGTGCCGCTGATGTGGAGGCCGTCTATGGCCGCTTCGGGGCACGCACGCCGCTGCTGGCCCAGTGCCACCACGGCTACCAGTTCCACCAGTACAATCCACAGGTGGGCGGGGGGCGCAGTTTCCTCTATGGGCCCTATGGGCCGCTGCACGACCGCTGTGGGTGCCTGCAGGACCTGGCACCGTGGCCAGCGGCATCACCCGCAGGAGCCGCGGCGGTGAGCCCTCCCCCACCGGCAGTTCGGTGATGGCGCTGATGGCCCGCACCCATCTGCGCTTCGGTTCCTGCGAGCGGCTGCTGTTCCTGCGCCACCCTGACCGGCGAAAGGTTCGACGACGGCCCCTTCGCCTTCCTGGAGCAGTGGGATCCGCGCTTCACGGCGGCCTGTTTCGATCACAGCGGCCTCTACGCCTGCTGCAGGAACCCCTGGCGATGCTGCTGCCCCGGGCCGCGCTGGAGGCGCGGCTGGAGCGCTTCGCGCCCGCCTACGACAGCCACGTCGCCCCCTGATGCTGTGCCGCCTGGGCCTGATCGCCACCCTGCCCAGCGAACCTGCCGCCATCGGGCCCGCACCACCGGAGCCCCCCCCGCGACTGCTGGCTGGCCTGGCGTGAGGCCTGGTGGGTCCACGGCCGCCGGCAGGATCCCGCCGTGATCAGCCTCACCCTGCAGAGTTGCAACCTGCCCGAGACGCCGACCGCCCGGTGATCGAGCGGATCTGGAGGTCATGGATCAGGGCGATGACTGGCACCCGCTGCACGAGTGGCTGGCTGGCGTCCGCCTGACAGATGGGGCCGGGTGAGGGTGTGGCCACAGGCGCCGCCGGTCGTGCCCTACACGACAGCGCTCCTGGATGGGCTGGCCTACACAGCCGTCACCGCTTCCGACCCGTCATGACCTCCGAGCAGGCCGCCCGCTTGATCGACGACACCCTGGCCCTGGTGCACCACCGGCTCCAGGCTCTGCAGACCCAGGCCCTGGGGCCAGAGCAGCAGGCCCTGGCGGCCGAGTTCCGCGAGTGGCGCCATCCCGCCGGTGGCCAGATCGATCTGATGGTGTTTCCCGGCCTCACCAATTCCTGAGCCGCCCCGCTGCATGGGCCTGCAGGCATCGCCCGGATTCCTCAGCTGCCGCCGCGGCGTTGCTCCCGCTCCAGCCACAGCCAGTAGAGCCCGCCGCCGGCGGCGCTCGCCACCAGCCCCACCAGGGTGGAGCCGAGCAGCAGCCTGCTGGCCACGCTCCAGCCCAGCTCCCGCAGGCTGTCGGCGCGCAGGGCGGCCAACCCCGGCCAGCCGTCGGCAGGCCCGATCAGCCAGCTCCCCAGCCGGTAGTTGAACCAGTAGAGCGGCACGTAGGTGAACGGGTTGCTGATCCAGGTGCCGGCCGCCGCCAGCAGATGGTTGCCGCGCACTGCCGAGGCCAGGGCCACCCCGAGCAGCGTCTGCAGCCCGAAGAACGGGAAACAGCCGCAGAAGATCCCCGCCGCCAGGCCCCGGGCCCGCTGGCCGTGGCTCCCTTCCTGGGCCCACAGCCAGGTGAGCAGGCCCCGGGCCCGCGCCAGCAGCCGTTGCAGCAGAACGGGGAGGGGTGAGGCGTGGGGCTGAAATGGGGGCATGAACGCCACGGACACCATTGCCGCCATCGCCACGGCCGTGGCCCCGGGAGAGGGCAGTGTTGCGATCGTACGAATCTCCGGCCCGGATGCGGAGGCGATCGGACGGCGGCTGTTCCTGGCCCCGGGCGCTCAGGTGTGGGAGAGCCACCGGGTGCTCTACGGCCATGTGCTGGATCCGGTCAGCGGCGAGCGGGTGGACGAGGCCCTGCTGCTGCTGATGAGGGCACCGCGCAGCTTCACCCGCGAGGACGTGGTTGAACTGCACGGCCACGGCGGACTGGTGGCGGTGCGCCGGGTGCTGGAGCTGGTGCTGGCCGCCGGGGCACGCCTGGCCCTGCCGGGGGAATTCAGCCAGCGGGCTTTCCTCAACGGGCGCCTCGACCTCACCCGCGCCGAGGCCATCGGCGAGATGATCACGGCCCGCAGCCGCCGCGCCGCCCAGCTGGCCATGGCCGGCATCGACGGCGGCCTGCAGCGGCGGCTGACGGGGCTGCGCAACCGGCTCCTGGATCAGCTGGCCGAACTGGAGGCGCGGGTGGATTTCGAGGAGGATCTGCCACCCCTCGATGGCGATTGGGTGGCCGCCGAGCTGGCGGCCGTGCGCGGGGAGCTGCAGCAGCTGGTGGCCGAGGCCCGCCAGGGGGAGCTGCTGCGCGAGGGGCTGCGGGTGGCGATCGTGGGCCGGCCCAACGTGGGCAAGAGCAGCCTGCTCAACCTGCTCAGCCGGCGGGAGCGGGCGATCGTGACCGATCTGCCCGGCACCACCCGCGATCTGCTGGAGAGCGAGCTGGTGCTGGAGGGCGTGCCGCTCACCCTGCTGGACACCGCCGGCATTCGCGACACCGGCGACCGGGTGGAGCGTCTGGGCATCGCCCGCAGCCATGAGGCCCTGGCCGCTGCTGACGTGGTGCTGCTGCTGTTCGACCTCAGTGCCGGCTGGACCGCCGAGGACGAGGCCCTGCGGCAGCTGGTGCCGCCGGGCGCGGTGCTCCTGGTGGCAGGCAACAAGGCCGATGCCGCCGGCCTGCCGGGAGGCCTGCCGCCGCCCGGCGATGCCGCCGGCGACCCGGCCGACGTGCGCTTCAGCGCCCTCACGGGCGACGGCCGGGACGTGCTGGTGGCCGAGTTGCTGCGGCGCTGCGGCGCCGGCCCGGCCGAGGGCCTGCAGGTGGCTCTCAACGCCCGCCAGCGGGATCTGGCCGCCGCCGCCGCCGGGGCCATCGCCCGCAGTCTTGAGGCCGCCATCCAGCCGTTGCCCTGGGACTTCTGGACCATCGATCTGCGCGCCGCGGTGCGGGCCCTGGGGGAGATCACCGGCGAGGAGGTGAGCGAGGCGGTGCTGGATCGGGTGTTCGCCCGCTTCTGCATCGGCAAATAGGGACCAGCACCCCCGGGTCGTGGCCCCTGGCAGTCCGAACCGCCCCGCATGATTGGAGCCCTGGGCACCGAGACGTGATGCGCGCCGCCAGCCTCCCCGTCACCCCCGCGCTGGAGCAGCAGCTGCGGGCCTGGCTCGCCGAGGACATCGGCCGCGGTGATCTCACCGCCCCGGCCCTGGCCGGCCGGCGCGGTGAGGCCCAGTGGCTGGCGCGGCAGGCGGGGGTGTTCTGCGGAGGGGTGCTGGCGGCGCCGCTGTTTGCCCTGCTGGATCCGTTGGTGGAGGTGCGGGTGCTGGTGGCCGACGGCGAGCCGGTGCAGCCCGGCCAGCTGGTGCTGGAGCTGCGGGGTGAGGCCGCCGCCCTGGTGGCCGCTGAGCGCACTGCCCTCAACCTGGCCATGCGTCTGAGCGGCATCGCCACGGCCACCGCGGCCCTGGTGGCGCAGCTGGAGGGCACGGGGGTGGCCCTGGCCGACACCCGCAAGACCACACCGGGCCTGCGGGTGCTGGAGAAGTACGCCGTGCGCTGTGGTGGTGGCCTCAACCACCGCCTCGGCCTCGATGACGCCGCCATGCTCAAGGAGAACCACCTGGCCTGGTCCGGCGGCGTGGCCCCGGCGATCGCGGCGGTGCGGGCCCAGGCCCCCTGGCCGGCGCGGGTGATCGTGGAGGCCGAAACCGAGGCCGAGGCGCTGGCGGCGGTGCGGGCCGGGGCCGATGGCGTGCTGCTGGATGGCTTCAGCCCCGAGCGGCTCAGCGCCCTGGTGCCGCGCCTGCGCCAGCTCAGCCCTGAGGCCGCCGCCGAGGGCGGCCGGGGAGTCCCGACGCTGGAGGCCTCAGGCGTGGCCCCGGACTGCCTGCGGGCCTACGCCGCCACCGGGGTGGACCTGATCTCCACGAGCGCCCCGGTCACCCGCAGCCCCTGGCTCGACCTGTCGATGCGCTTTGCCCTGCCCATGGCCTGAGGCTCAGCGGTGTTCGATCAGCGGTGCTCGATGAGTTCGCTGGCCGGATAGCGCACCTTGGCCAGCATGGCGTACTTGTCATCGGTGCTGCGGTAGCCGGCCGCGCACACCACCGCACTGCGGTAGGGCGAGGTTTCAAGCCCCAGGATGCGGTCGTAGTCGGGCGGAGAGAAGCCTTCGATCGGGCAGGTGTCCACCCCCAGCAGGGCGGCCGCCGTCATGAAGGTGCCCAGGGCGATGTACACCTGATTGCTGGCCCAGGTGGCGATCTGGGCGCTGCGGGGGCCATGCACGAGATCGTTGGCCATCAGCTCCCGGTAGCCGGCCAGCTGCTCTGGGCGTAGTCCACGGGTCCCGGCGGTGGCGTTGATTAGCCGGTCCAGGTCGGCCTCAGTGATCGACCGCTTGGCCAGGAACACCACCAGATGGGAGGCGTCGGTGATCTGGCTCTGATTCCAGGAGTGGGGGCGCAGTTCGGCGCGCAGGGCCGGATCGTCGATCACCAGGAACGTCCAGGGCTGCAGGCCGTAGGAGGAGGGTGAGAGCACCAGGGTCTGCTCCAGTGCCTCCCACAGCTCGGGGGCAATGGGGCGATCGGCCGCGAAGGTCTTGGTGGCATAGCGCCACTGCAGGGCCGTGAGCAGGTCGTCGGGGGCCAGGGTGTCGTCAGGGGCCAGGGTCATGGTGGTGAGCCGGCGGGCGGCCGGGGTGCCGGTCGCAACTTAGGGGCCTACGGCGGTGTCGGAGGCCGCGCTCGCCGCGTCGCCGCCTGTCTCCAGGGCCAGGATCAGGGCCGACCGCCCGGGAACCCTCGCGACGCCCGGCTCCCGGTCGTGGCTGCGCTCGCTGTCCCCAGCGGCACTGTCTGGCGTCTGGGGCCACAGCCGGTGGCCGGCCCCCGCCGGTCCTGCCACATCCAGCTCCCGCTCGCCGCGGTTGATCGCCACCCACAGCCGCTGCGGGCCCGCGCCCCGCTCCAGCAGCACCAGGTCGTCGTGGGGGCTGGGCAGGAACCGCAGCTCGGCTGAGCGCAGCGCCGGCTGGTGGCGGCGCAGGGCGCTGAGCCGCCCGATCCACGCCGCCAGAGGGCCCGGGGTGCGCTCCCAGGGGTAGGCCTCGCGGCAGCCGGGCTCCGGGCCTCCCGCCAGCTCCAGTTCGGTCCCGTAGTAGAGGCAGGGTGCTCCCGGCAGCAGGAACAGGAACAGCAGGCAGAGACGCAGGGCGCCCGTATCGCCGCGCAGCACGTGCAGGGCCCGGGGGGTGTCGTGGCCATCCAGAAGGTTGAGCTGGGCCCGCTGGGTGGCGGCCGGATACCAGCCCAGCACCTCCTGCACCCTGTGCTCGAAGGCGTTGCGGTCGAGGGGCTGGTAGGGCGCGCTGTTGAGGGCCGGGAGCACCAGCTCGCTGCGCAGGCTGGCGGCCCCGAAGTAGCCCAGGATCGGCCAGGCCAGCGGGTAGTTCATCACCCCGTCGAACAGCACCCCGTCGTGCGGCAATCCGTCGTTCAGAGGTGCTTCCCCCAGCCAGGGCCGGCCGTCGCGCCAGATCTCGCCCACGATCCAGGCGTCGGGCCGCTCGGCGCGCACCACCTCCCGGAACTCCCGCCAGAAGTCCACCGGCACCTCGTCGGCCACATCCAGCCGCCAGCCGTCGATGCCGGCCGCCAGCCAGTGGCGGGCCACCGCCAGCAGGTAGCGCCGCACGCCGGGGTGGGTGTGGTTGAAGCGGGGCAGGGCCGGATCGTTCCACCAGCAGTGGTAGCCGCAGTCCTCGCCCGGTTCCGGAAAGGGGTTGAGGGGCCAGCGCTGCACGTGGAACCAGTGCCGGTAGGGGGAGGTTTCGCCGTTTTCCAGCAGGTGGTGGAAGGCCCAGAAGCCCCGTCCGCAGTGGTTGAACACGCCATCGAGGATCAGGCGCATGCCGCGCCCGTGCACGGCTTCGATCAGGGCCGCCAGGGCGGCGTTGCCGCCCAGCAGCGGATCCACCTGGAAATACTCGAAGGTGTGGTAGCGGTGGTAGGCCGCCGAGGCGAACACCGGGTTCAGGGACAGGGTGTTGACCCCCAGCTCCTGCAGCCGGTCGAGACCCTCGATCACCCCCAGCAGATCGCCCCCCTGGAAGCCCCGCCGTTCGGCGGGACTGCCCCAGGGCAGCAGCTCCAGATCGCGCTGCGCGGGCACGCGCCCGCTGCGGCGGAAGCGGTCGGGAAACACCTGGGCCACCACCGCGTCGGCCACCCAGGCCGGTGTTGCAAGCCCCATCGATCGCCTTGGTGTCGTCCGCCGGCAGCGCTAGCACGAACCCAGGGACCCCCGACGAGGACAGCGCCGATGACCATGCCCCTGCTGCTTGCCCTCGATCAGGGCACCACCAGCTCCCGGGCGGCGGTCTACGACAGCAGCGGGCGCCGGCTGCTCAGCTGCAGTGCCCCCCTGGCCAACCGCTACCCCGCTGACGGCTGGGTGGAGCAGGACGGCAGGGCGATCTGGCAGAGCCAGCTGCAGGCGATGACCGACCTGGAGCGGGCCCTCAGCCCCGAGCAGCGGCGGGCGGTGGTGGCCTGCGGCATCGCCAACCAGCGCGAGACCACCCTGCTCTGGCGCCGGGCCGGCGGCGAGGCGATCGGCCCCGCGATCGTGTGGCAGGACGGCCGCACCGCGGCGATCTGCGCCGACTGGAAGCGCCAGGGCCTCGAGCCCCTGCTGCGGCAGCGCACCGGCCTGCTGGCCGATCCCTACTTCTCCGCCAGCAAGATCGTCTGGCAGCTGCGCGAGCACGGGGCGGCGGCCGCCGCCGGGCGCGGCGAGCTGGCCTTCGGCACGGTGGACAGCTGGCTGCTCTGGCAGCTCAGCGGCGGCCGCCGCCATGCCAGCGAGCGCAGTAACGCCAGCCGCACCCTGCTGATGGACCTGGAGTCGGCCCGCTGGGACGGGCTGCTCTGCGAGGCGCTGGGGGTGCCGCAGGGGCTGCTGCCCGAGCTGCTGCCCAGCGCCGCGGATTTCGGCACGATCGCGCCCGGCCTGCCCTTCGCCGGCGTGCCGATCACCGCCATGCTGGGTGACCAGCAGGCCGCCACCCTCGGCCAGAGCTGCCTGGAGCTGGGCGAAGCCAAGTGCACCTACGGCACCGGCGCCTTCCTGGTGATCAACACCGGCCGGGAGATCCGCCGCTCCAGTCAGGGTCTGCTCAGCACCTACGGCTGGCCCGACGGCGACGGCCGGGCCACCTACTGCCTCGAGGGCAGCCTGATGAACGCCGGCACTGTGATCCAGTGGCTGCGCGACGGGCTGGGGGTGATCGAGCAGGCCGATCAGGTGAATGCCCTGGCCAGCCGCGCGCCGGGCCGCAGCGGCCTGATGCTGGTGCCGGCCTTCACCGGCTGGGGCACGCCCCACTGGGACCCCCTGGCCCGGGGGCTGCTGATCGGCATCACCCGCGACACCGACGCCGCCCAGCTGGCGCGGGCCTCCCTGGAGGGCATCGCCCTGGCGGTGGCCACCCTGGTGCAGCTGGCCAGCGAGGCCATGGGGGCGCCCCTGGCCCAGCTGGCGGTCGACGGCGGCGCGGCGGCGGCCGATCTGCTGCTCCAGGCCCAGGCCGACGCCACAGGTCTGGTGGTGCGCCGGCGGGCGGATCTGGAGAGCACCGGCCGAGGTGTGGCCCTGCTGGCCGCTCGGCAGGCGGGGGTTGTGGCGGATCTGGCGGCCTGGCGCCAGGTGCCGGGTGAAGCGCCCCCGCGGCTGTTCCAGCCCAAGCTGGGCGCAGCCGAACGGGAGCGCTGGCTGGGCCGCTGGCAGGAGGCCCTGGGTCGAAGCCTGGCCTGGCACAGCCCCGCAGCGTCCCCCGCTCCCGTCGCCGGCGGCCCAGTATCCGCTAGCCCTGCCGCCACCAGTTCCGCCGCCTCCGCTCCCCAGCCTTGATGACTGACGCCGCCCAGAAGACCACGCTCGCCGCCAGCTCCGCTGCCGCCCCGCCCCGCTTCGATCTGCTGGTGATCGGCGCCGGTGCCAGCGGGGCCTCGATCGCCTTCGAGGCGGCCCGGCGCGGCCTGTCGGTGGCCCTGGTGGAGGGCCGCGACATCGCCAGTGGCACCAGCAGCCGCAGCACCAAGCTGCTGCACGGCGGTGTGCGCTACCTGGAGCTGGCCTTCCGCCGCTTCGACCGGCGCCAGCTTCAGCTGGTGCGCGAGGCCCTGGCCGAGCGCGGCCACTGGCTGGAGGCGGTGCCGTTCCTGGCCCGGCGCCTGGAGCTGCTGCTGCCCACCCGCCAGCCCTTCGCCAAGCTCTATTACGGCGCCGGCCTGGCCCTCTACGACGCCCTGGCGGGCCGGCGCAGCATCGGCGCCAGCCGCTGCGTGTCGGCGGCGGAGGTGAGCCGGAGCCTGCCCCAACTGGCCCCCGGCCACGGCGGGGTGGCCTACAGCGACGGCCAGTTCGACGATGCCCGCCTCAACCTGCTGCTGGCCCGCACGGCCGCCGGCCTGGGGGTGCGGGTGTGGACCCACACGCCGGTGGTGGAGCTGTTGCGCGACGGCGCCGGGCGGCTGAACGGGGCGGTGCTGGAGCTGCCGGATGGCGGCAGCCAGCGGCTCGAGGCGGCGGTGGTGGTGAACGCCACCGGCATCGGCGCCGACGCCATCCGCCGGCTCGCCGACCCCTCCGTGGCCCCCCGGCTGCAGGTGAGCCGCGGCGCGCACCTGGTGCTCGAGGCCGACCTCTGCCCCGGCGGCACCGGCCTGCTGGTGCCCTCCACCGACGACGGCCGGGTGCTGTTCGTGCTGCCCTTCTTCGGGCGCACGCTGGTGGGCACCACCGACACCGCCTGCCCCG
>JAWOBH010000245.1:0-9731 GCA_046498125.1 Prochlorococcaceae cyanobacterium
TTCGGCGGTGCAGCCGCCGGCGGACCCCGGCGCCGGGGTCCCCGCCAGGGGGACGACCTGCGCCTCGATCTCACCATCAGCTTCCAGGAGGCGGTGTTCGGCATCGAGAAGGAGGTGCAGATCCGCCACCTGGAAACCTGCAGCACCTGCAACGGCAGCGGTGCCAAGGCCGGCAGCGGGCCCACCACCTGCTCCACCTGCGGCGGGGCGGGCCAGGTGCGCCGCGCCACCCGCACCCCCTTCGGCAGCTTCACCCAGGTTGCCCCCTGCCCAACCTGCGAGGGCAGCGGCGAGGTGATCGCCGATCCCTGCAGCGCCTGCGGGGGCCAGGGGGTGCAGCAGGTGCGCAAGAAACTGCGCATCAACATTCCTGCCGGCGTCGACTCCGGCACCCGACTGCGGGTGGCCAACGAGGGCAACGCCGGCCAGAGGGGTGGCCCCGCCGGCGATCTGTACGTGTTCCTGAGCGTGCAGCCCCATCCCCACCTGCGCCGCGATGGCATCACCATCCAGTCGGAGGTGACGCTCAACTACCTGCAGGCGATCCTCGGCGACACGATCGAGGTGGAGACCGTGGATGGCCACGAGCAGCTGACGATCCCGGCCGGCACCCAGCCCGGCGCCGTGCTCAGCCTGCAGGGCAAGGGGGTGCCCAAGCTCGGCAACCCCGTGGCCCGCGGCAACCACCAGTTCAGCGTCAGGGTGCAGCTGCCCACCAAGATCAACGACCACGAGCGCGAACTGCTCGAGGACCTGGCCGGTCACCACACCAGCAAGGGCCACAAGCATCCGCACAAGAGCGGCCTGTTCGGCGGCCTGTTCGGCCACCGCGACTGACTGCCGCCCCGGAGCCATGGCGTCCTCCCTGCCCAGCCCCAGCACCTGCCTGGACCTGCGCGGCACCCCCTGCCCGCTCAACTTCATCCGCTCCCGGCTGGCCCTCGAGGCCCTCGAACCCGGGGCCTGGCTGCAGCTGGATCTCGACGCCGGTGAGCCGGAGCTGACGGTGGCTGAGGGGCTGCGCCAGGCCGGCCACCAGGTGGAGCATGTGAGCCCGCACCCGCCCGCAGCCGCCAGCAGCGACCCGACCCTCAAGCCTGGGGCCGTGCGCCTGCTGGTGCGGCGCCATGGCGGCTGATCCCGGCGACCAGGGAGGCACCGCCGACGGCCTGGTGGTGGCCCTGCAGGCCAACTACTGTTGGGTGGAGCTGGAGGCCCCCGGACCCGGAGGCCAGCAGCGGCTGCTCTGCACCCGCCGCACCCGCCTGGCCAAGGGCGGCCAGAGCATCTGTGCCGGGGACCGGGTGCGCCTGGAGGGCATCGACTGGGTCGCCGGACGCGGGGCCGTGGCGGCGGTGCAGCCGCGCTCCTCGCTGCTGGTCAGACCGGCCGTGGCCAATGTGTCCCGGGTGGTGGTGGTGGTGGCCCTGGCGGAGCCGCGCCCGGACCCGCTGCAGCTCACCCGCTTCCTGATCACCGCCGAGGCCAGCGGCCAGGCCGTGGAGCTGGTGTTCTCCAAGGCGGATCTGCTGCCGGAGGCCGAGGTGGAGGCCTGGTGCGGCCGGGTGGCCGGGTGGGGGTACGACCCGCTGGCGGTGTCCGAGCGCAGCGGGCAGGGCCTGGAGCCGCTGCGCTGTCGCCTGGCCCAGGCCGGCATCGCCGTGCTCTGCGGGCCCTCCGGTGTGGGCAAGAGCAGCCTGCTCAACCGCCTCAGACCTGAGCTGGAGCTGCGCGTGGCGGCGGTATCCGGCCGCCTGCAGCGGGGCCGCCACACCACCCGCCACGTGGAACTGTTCGCCCTCGCCCCCGGTGCCCTGGTGGCCGATACGCCCGGCTTCAACCGCCCCGAGCTGCCTGCGGATCCGGCTGAGCTGGCGGGGCTGTTCCCGGAGCTGCGCCAGCGCCTCAGCGGGGGGCACTGCCGCTTCAGCAACTGCCTGCACCGGGGCGAACCGGGCTGTGTCGCTGCCGGGCCCTGGGATCGCCAGCCCCACTACCAGCACTGCCTGGAGCAGATTCAGGCAGGGCTGCCCCGGCAACAGCTGGCCGCGGGTGGCAGCGGCTCCGCCCAGCCGGGCCTCAGGCAGCGAGGCAACCGTCTCGAGCCGAGGCTCGATCCCCGCCTGCGGGAGCCCTCACGACGCAGCCGGCGGCAACGGCTGGGGCGTGAGACCAGCACCGAGCAGGCCGACGGCGGACCCGAAGGGCCCCGGGCCCTCAGCCCCCGGCGCCGGGAAGGTTGAGGTTGAGCCCGCCGGTGAGCTCCTCCATGCGACCCTTCATGGTGCCGGTGGAGGTTTCATAGGCCGCCTGCAGGGCCTCCAGGACGGCGGCCTCACAGCTGTCGGCCCCCTCCGCCACCAGCTCCGGTGCCAGCCGCACCCTCAGGGGCTGCTGGTTTCCCGACAGCCAGACGCTGGCGCGGCCGTCGGCGCTGCGGCCCTCCAGCTCCATGGCGTCCAGCTCCTCCTGCAGCTTCTGGGCGTTCTGCTGCAGTTCCTGGGCCTTCTTGAAGGCTTCGGTGAGCTGACCGAAGTTGGGAAGTCCGAAGCCGGCCATGCCTGGGGGATCGTTTGCCGCAGGCTAAGCGCTGACGGCCTGCTCAGAATCCCAGGCGTTTCACCTCAGGGTGCAGCTGCAGCTGGTGGGCGGCCTCAACCCGCTCCTGCACCGCCGCGATCAGGGCGGCGATGTCGGCGGCCGTGGCGTCGCCGGTGTTGACGATGAAGTTGGCATGCACCGGCGATACCTGGGCGCCGCCGATGCTCAGCCCCTTGAGGCCCAGCGCCTCGATCAGCCGGCCCGCCTTGAGCGGTTCGGGATTGCGGAAGACGCTGCCGCAGCTGGGCTGCTGGTAGGGCTGGGTGCTGGTGCGGCTGTGCAGGTTGGCGCTGGTGCGGGCCGTCACGGTGGCCGGATCATGGCCGGGTTCGAGGCGGAAGCGCGCCGAGAGCACCACCAGGGGCTCCTGCTGCAGGCGGCTGTGGCGGTAGCCGAAGGCCAGCTCGCTGGCGGTCAGGGTGAAGGGGTGCTGCGGGCGGGCCGGATCCAGCACCCGCAGCGAGTGCAGGCAGTCGGCCGTGCAGCCCCCCTGGGCGCCGGCGTTCATCACCGCCGCACCTCCCACCGTGCCGGGGATGCCCACGGCCCATTCCAGCCCGCTCAGCCCCGCCCGGGCGGCCTTGCGGGCCAGGGTGGGGATGGGCTCGCCGGCCTCGGCCTCCACCCAGCCCTCCTGGCCATCGAGGCGGCTGCCCTGCAGGCGCCGCAGGCACAGGCTCAGGCCCGCCAGCCCTGCGTCGGCGATCAGCAGGTTGGAGCCGGCGCCCAGGCAGTGCAGGGGCAGCCCCGCCGTCAGGCCCCAGCTCAGCAGGGCCTGCAGCTCAGCGCTTGGGGCGGGTTCCGCAAACCATTCCGCCTCGCCCCCCACCTTCCAGGTGGTGAAGTCCCGCAGCCCCACGGCGGGGCGCAGGCAGGGGCGCAGGCTCGGAGGTGGGCTGACGGGAGCCGCCATGGCAGGGCTAGGCCACCAGTTCCCGCAGGTCGGTGGGGAGGCCGCTGAGGCGATCCCAGAGGCTGTTCACATCGCCGGCGCCCATGGCCAGCACCAGATCGCCGGCTGCCGTCTCCTGGCTGATGGTCTCCGCCAGCTGGTCCATGCTGGCGGCCGCGCTCACCGGCAGGGTCGGCGCCAGGCGCCGTACCGCCTCGGCCAGACCCTGGCTGTCCACCCCTTCGATCGGCTGCTCACCGGCGGCATAGAGGGGGGCGATGTGCACGGCGTCAGCCTGGGCCAGGGCCGCCGCGAACTCCTCGAGGAACTGGGCCGTGCGGCTGTAGCGATGGGGCTGGAACACCGCCACCAGGCGTTGTGGGGGGACGGGCAGGGGACTGCGACCGCTGGTCACCATCAGCCGTGCCATTGCCAGGGTGGCGGCCACTTCACTGGGGTGATGGGCGTAGTCGTCCACCACCAGGCGGCCGTTCCAGACGCCACGCGGATCGAAGCGCCGTCCCGGGGGCCGCAGACCGGCGACGGCCTCGGCCAGGGCGCTGAAGGCCACCCCCTCCAGCCGGCAGGCGGCCAGGGCGGCAGCGGCGTTGCTGAGGTTGTGGCGACCAGGCAGGGGCAGGTCCAGGTGGCCCACCAGCTCACCCTGCTCGTAGAAGGCCACCCGGCTGCCATCCCCGCGCTCCTCGATGGCGATGGCGGCGAAGTCCACACCGTCCGGTGATGTGGTCGACCACCAGTGGCCGGCGTTGAAGTGCTCCCGCAGGATCGGGCAGTCGCGGTTGGCCAGCAGTCGTCTGCTGCCGCTGGCAAAGCGCTGCAGGGTGGCGATCAGGGCCTCCAGATCCGGGTAGTGGTCGGTGTGATCAAGCTCCACATTGGTGAGCACTCCGAGCTGGGGCCGGAACTTCACCAGCGAGCCATCGGATTCATCCGCCTCGGCCACCAGCAGGCGGCCGGAGCCGTGGCGACCGTTGCTGCCGAAGGCGGGCACCACGCCGCCGATCACCGCGGTGGGGTCCTCTCCGGTGGCGGCCAGCAGGCTGGCCACCAGGGTGCTGGTGGTGGTTTTGCCATGGCTGCCGGCCACGGCGATCGCGGGCTGACCGCTGATCAGGGCCGCCAGCACATCGGAGCGGTGGCAGATGCTCAGGCCCAGCCGCCGGGCCTCCCCGAGTTCGGGGTTGGAGTCGGGTACGGCCGAACTGATCACCACCAGGAGCGGCTGTTCAGCCCCACTGCCCGCCGCCGCCAGGCTGGCCGGGGTCTGCTCCAGGAACACCCGCACGCCCAGCTGGCGCAGCCGGTCCAAGGCGGGGCTCTCGCGCCGGTCGGAGCCGCTCACCTGATGGCCCCGCTCCGCCAGGATCCCAGCCAGGGCCGACATGCCGATGCCGCCGACACCGATGAAGTGCAGGGGCTGCTGACGACAGAGCGGCGGGATCAAGGATGGGCTCCGGTCTGATGACTGAACGCAGGGGTGACTGAACGCAGGGGGCGTTGACGGGCTGGACCCCCATGGCACGGGTGGCCCATGGCACGCAGGGATGCTGCCAGATGGGCTGGCAGGGATCCGGGAGGAAATTAAGGCGTCCGGGTGGCCGCTGCCATGAACACTTGCAACGCCCGCTGCCGCCGGTGCTGCCGGTGCCGCTGCGGCGACACGCCCCGCTGGGGGCTGAGACGGTGATTTCTGTATGATCGGCGCCAAAATCTCCCTGCCGCCGGCGGCTTCCGCTGCGCCTTTGCCATGACCTTGAAAGTTGCGATCAACGGATTCGGCCGCATCGGTCGCAACTTCATGCGCTGCTGGCTCAGCCGCGGTGCCAACACCGGCCTCGAAGTGGTGGGTCTGAACGACACGTCCGATCCCAGGACCAACTCCCACCTGCTGCAGTACGACTCGATGCTGGGTCACATCCGCGATGCGGAGGTGTCCTACACCGATGACGCCATTGTGGTGAATGGGCGTGAGATCAAGTGTTTCTCCGATCGCAATCCGCTCAATCTTCCCTGGAAGGAATGGGGTGTTGATCTGGTGATCGAGAGCACGGGTGTGTTCGTGGATCAGGCCGGCGCTGGCAAGCACATCCAGGCCGGTGCCTCCAAGGTGCTGATCACGGCTCCCGGCAAGGGCGATGGTGTGGGCACCTTCGTGGTGGGTGTGAATGATCACGAATACCGCCACGACGACTGGCAGATCATCTCCAACGCCAGCTGCACCACAAACTGCATGGCCCCGCTGGTGAAAGTGCTCGATCAGGCCTTCGGCATTGTCAAGGGCACGATGACCACCACCCACAGCTACACCGGGGATCAGCGCATTCTCGACGCCTCCCACCGCGATCTGCGCCGGGCCCGCGCCGCCGCAGTGAACATCGTGCCCACCAGCACCGGTGCAGCCAAGGCCGTGGCCCTGGTGTATCCGCCGGTGAAGGGGAAACTCAATGGCATCGCCCTGCGGGTCCCCACCCCCAATGTGTCGGTGGTGGACATGGTGCTGGAGGTGAACCGCTCCACTACCGCCGAGGAAGTGAACGCCACCCTCAAGGCCGCTGCCGAAGGGCCGATGAAGGGCATCATCAAGTACTGCGATCTGCCCCTGGTCTCCTCTGACCATGCCGGCACCGATCAGAGCACCATCGTCGACGCTGATCTCACCCTGGTGATGGGCGACAACATGGTCAAGGTGATTGCCTGGTACGACAACGAGTGGGGTTACAGCCAGCGGGTTGTGGATCTGGCCGAGGTGGTGGCCCGCAACTGGAAGTGAGCGAAGCCGCCACTCGCGCCCACGCTCCCGTCTTCTCCCAGCCAGCCGACCACTGGGCTTCCCGCTGAGGGTTCGGCCAGTGAGCCGATGATCCGGGCGCCGGTCAGCATGGCCACCAGGCGTTCCGCCCAGACCGGCTCGAGCGCCAGCACCAGCTCGAAATCCTCCCCCCCCTCCAGGCACCAGCCGGCCGCCTGCGGCAACCCGGCCATGGCCGGATCCAGGGGCAGCAGCTGGCGCTCCAGCAGCGCCCGGCAGCCACTGGCTGTGGCCACGGCCCCCACGGCCGCTGCCAGGCCGTCGCTGCTGTCGGTGCCACCCACCCGCCAGGCCTGGCCCTGGGGCTGACTGGCGTGCAGGGCCGCCACCGCATCCAGCCGGGGCCGGGGCCGCTGGTGGGCCGTGATCGCCCGCTCCCTCAGAGCGGGGTCCAGGGCCTTCCCGCCCCTGCTCCCAGGCGGATCGGGCTCCTGCAGCAAGGCCAGACCGAGGCGGCTGAGGCCGTGGTGACCGGTGCTCACCAGCCGGTCACCGGCCTGTCCATCGGCCCGCCGGATCGGGGCCGGCTCGCCGCCGCTGCAGCGGGCCAGGGGGCCCAGGGCCGTGATTGCCAGCAGTCGCTGGGCGCCGCCGCTGCAGTCTCCTCCCAGCAGCTGCCCGCCATGGGGCTCCAGGCAGGCCCGCAGGCCGCCGTACACCGCCTCCACCCAGCTCCAGCGGGTGTGCCCTGGGGCCACCAGGCCCACGGTGAGCCCCCAGGCGCTCCGGCAGCCCATCGCCGCCAGATCCGAGAGGTTGGCGGCGGCAGCCCGCCAGCCCACGTCAAAGCCGCTGGTGGTGGCCTCACTGAAGTGCACACCTTCCACCAGCACATCGGTGTTCAGCACCTGAAATCCCTGCAGATCGAGCAGGGCGGCATCGTCGTGAAACTGGCCCGCCGGGGCGAAGGTGGCCAACCGCTCGATCAGGGCCTGCTCGCCGAGCTCGGCCAGGCAGGGATCCTCAGGGGAGGCCATCAGCCATGGGGCTGGAGATTGCCGGCCCCCTCGATCACCTGCGCCTTGACGATGGCGTCATCGACGCCGAGTTCCTCCAGCACGTCGAAGCCATCCACCACATAGCCGAAGGCGGCATAGCGGCCATCCACCAGGTTCAGGCCAGCCGGGGTGAGTTCCGCTTCATAGAGAAAGAAGAAGAACTGCGACGAACCATCATCGAGCCGCTCGTCGGAGTGGGCCCAGCCCAGGGTGCCCAGGGTGGCGAACGGCAGCACCGGGGTGGCCTTGTAGCGGCCCAGATCCTCGAAGGTCTGGTTGTAGAAGGGGGCCGTCTCCTCCGGAACCCGGATCTCCAGCGGCACGGTGCGCTGCTGTCCCGTCTTGGGGTCCACGTAGCCCTGCTCAGGCCCCTTGGGGTCGCCGGTCTGGAGCACGTAGAAGTCCTCGGCGCGGATAAACGGCAGACCGTCGTAGAAGCCGCGCTGCACCAGGTCCACAAAGGCGCCGGCCGTGAGCGGGGCGTTGTAGCCGTCCACCACGGCGGTGAGATCGCCCTTGGTGGTGGAGATCAGCACGGTGGCCCGGCCCAGCAGCCGTGGCAGGGCATCGAACTCCGGCGGAATGGGGAAGGGGAAGTCGCCCACCAGCAGGGCCTCGGCCTCACCGATTCCGGCCAGGGCCTCGCGGCGGGCATGGAGGAAGGCCTCCCGCTGCTGGCCTTCGGCGGCGCTGGCCATCTGCTGCAGCTGGCCGTCCAGGGCCTGGAGCAGGGCCTGGGCCCGACTCTGGTCGTCGGGCTGGAAGGCCTGGAGGATGGCGCTGCGGTTGCTGCTCAGCTGTGACTGGCTGCGGCGCACCGTGTTGGCCAGGGCTGACCAGCGCTTGGCGCGCAGGTCGTCGCTGGTGTCCTCCAGGCGGTGCTGCAGGTCCTGCAACCGCGGCGCATCCACCGGCAGGGCATTGCGCAGGATGGCTGCCGGATCCTTCACGGCGTTGCCCTGGGGCAGGGCGGCCCCGGCGGCGGGGGCGATCAACAGCAGGGCCAGGGCCACGGCCACGGCTCCCCGCCACAGCCAGGCCATGGGGGGCCGCGCCAGGGGCCGGGGTGCGGGGAGAATCGGGCCCTGGGCCATGGCCTTGCAACCTCTCTGGCCGGACTTTGGCACAGCTCCAGGGCGCCTCGGCACGGTTCTGGTCCTGCTGTAGCCAGCCGTACAATCCGCCTGATCCGAACCGTCGGAATGATCTCCAGCAACGACTTTCGCACCGGCACCTCGATCGAGCTGGATGGGCAGGTCTGGCGCGTTGTGGAATTCCTGCACGTGAAGCCGGGCAAGGGTTCCGCGTTCGTGCGCACCAAGCTGAAGGCGGTGCAGAGCGGCAACACGGTGGAGAAAACCTTCCGTGCCGGCGAGATGGTGCCCCAGGCCCTGCTCGAGAAGAGCACACTGCAGCACACCTACATGGAAGGGGATGAGTACGTGTTCATGGACATGGCCAGCTATGAGGAAACCCGCCTCAGCGCCGCCCAGATCGGCGATGTGCGCAAATACCTCAAGGAGGGCATGGAGGTGAACGTGCTCACCTGGAATGACAAGCCGCTGGAGGTGGAGCTCCCCAATTCGGTGGTGCTGGAGATCACCGAGACCGATCCCGGCGTGAAGGGCGATACGGCCACCGGCGGCACCAAACCGGCGATCGTCGAGACCGGCGCCCAGGTGATGGTGCCCCTGTTCCTCTCGGTGGGGGACAAGATCAAGATCGATACCCGCAGCGACAGCTATCTGGGCCGGGAGAACTGATCGCCATGCAGCTCGATCACGATCAGCTCAAGGCTCTGCTGGCCCTGCTCGAGGACAGCGATATTCAGGAATTCAAGCTCGAGGGCGACGATTTTCGTCTGGAGGTGCGCCGCAACCTGCCCGCCGCTGCGCAGCCGGCGCCGCTGCCGGCTCCATCCGCCCTGATCGCCCCGGCGCCGGGGCCGGCCCAGCCCGGCGCCTTGGCCGAGGTGCCCTCCGCTCCCCCGCCGTCCGCTGCCGCCAACCGCAGCGATCTGCTGGAGATCACCGCCCCGATGGTGGCCACCTTCTACCGCGCCCCGGCCCCCGGCGATCCAGCCTTCGTGGAGCTGGGCAGCCGCATCCGCGAGGGCCAGACCGTGTGCATCCTCGAGGCCATGAAGCTGATGAACGAGCTCGAGTCCGAGGTGAGCGGTGAGGTGGTGGAGATCCTGGTGGAGAACGGCACGCCCGTGGAGTTCGGCCAGGTGCTGATGCGCGTCAAGCCCGGCTGAGGCCCCGCACTCGAATCCAAAGTTGTCCATCCACATGCCCAGAATCATGTGAAAGGTCATGTTAGGTTCAAGAATGGTCCGGTCGCCGGGGCGCAGGCTTGCGGTGTGTTCACCCCAATCCGGCGGGTAATTGAGCCCCATGGAATAACCGAT
>JAWOBH010000298.1:0-5402 GCA_046498125.1 Prochlorococcaceae cyanobacterium
GGCAAGGTGGCCACCCGCGGCTGGATCGAGGAGAGCAGCACCGAGGCCACCGCCCTGGCCGAGCGCTTCAGCGGCAGCGGCATCGCCGCGATCATCAGCACCGACATCGCCACCGACGGCACCCTGGCCGGCCCCAACCTGGCGGCATTGCGGGCCATCGCCGAGGCCAGCGCCGTGCCGGTGATCGCCTCAGGCGGCATCGGCACCCTGGAGCACCTGCTCTCCCTGCTGGCCCTCGAGCCCCTGGGGGTGGAGGGGGTGATCGTGGGCCGGGCGCTCTACGACGGCCGGGTGGATCTGGGCGAAGCCCTGCGGGCGATCGACGACGGCCGCCTGCAGGATGTGATCGACCCGCCGGGCAGCGCCGGCATCGCCTAGGCCCGGAGCCACCCCAAGGCGGAGTGATTGCGGGTTGGCCTATAACTATGACTATTCCGTTCTCCCCGCTGTCAAGCGCCGCCGCCACCCGTGACTGCCGCCCCAACCACCTCTGGGACCGACGGCAGCCCCCCCGGCGCTGGCACCACCGACACTGACCCCGCTGGCACTTGCAGCGCCGGCACTGGAGTCGAAGACGTCTATCGCCGCTGCCGCGACCTGGGCATGCGTCTGAGCCGTCAGCGCCGCATGGTGCTGGATCTGCTCTGGAGTGAGAAGAGCCACCTCAGCGCCCGCGACATCTTCGAAAAGCTCAACGACCTCGGCCGCAACATCGGCCACACCTCCGTGTACCAGAACCTGGAGGCCCTGCAGTCGGCTGGGGTGATCGAGTGCCTCGACCGGGCCAATGGGCGGCTCTACGGCTACCGCAGTGATCCCCACAGCCATCTCACCTGCGCGGAATCGGGCGCCATCCACGACCTGGATGTGGAGCTGCCGCCCGAGCTGCTGGAGCGGATCGAGCGGCACACCGGCTACCGCATCGAGAGCTACACCCTCCATCTCACCGGAAGGCGTCAGAGCTGAGGCTCCCGGTGCTGCGACTGGCTCTTGGCGAGTCCCTCTTGCCGTGACCGGTACCGTGTGCTGATGCCTGGTTTTGCGGCGTGAGCACCCAGCTGCTGCTGATCGCTGAACCCCTGCTCGCCGCCGGGCTGAGACGGTTCCTGAACGACGAACTCCCCGACCTGGCGGTGGCGGACGGTCCCGCGGAGCTGGAGGGAGCACCGGCGCTGGTGCTCTGGCGTCCCGCCGCCGGCACCACGGCCGCCAGCCTGCGCCGGGAGGCCACCCTGCTGCGCGAGCGCTGGCAGCCGGCTCCGCTGCTGGTGCTGCTGGAGGGCGGCCATCGCCTGGCCCGCGAGGCCCTGCTGCAGCTGCCCTGCCAGGGACTGCTGGATGACCCCACCCCCGAGCGGCTGCTGGAGGCCATCGCCACCCTGCGCAGCGGCGGCCGCGTTCTCGACCTGACCCGCGCCGGTGAGCCGGCGACGGATGCTGCCGACAGCCCAGGGGCCGCCAACAGCTTCGGCCAGGCCCTGCTGCTCAGCGGCCTGGATCAGATCGCCGTGGCCGAGGCCGGCTGCCGGCTGCTGCTGGCCCGCCCCTCCCTCCATCCCCTGGCGCGGCTGATGCTGGAGGGCCGGCTGCGGGAACTGGCCTGGGCGCGGCGCCTGCTGCTGTGGCTGTGGGGTCCGGTGACCATGGCCTGGAGCGACCCGGTGCCGGCGCCGCCGGCCCCCCCCAGCGCCGGCGATGGGCTGCCCGGGCCGGGCGGCAGCCTCACCCTGCGCGAGCGCAATGCCGCCGGCATCTGGACGGCGGTGCAGCAGCGCCTCAACGCCGCCATCACCACGGGCCTGGCCAACCGCAGCGGCCAGCTGCTGGCGATTGACGGCCTCAACGACGACCGCCGCAGCGATCTGCTGATCGCCCTGGTGCAGCAGCTCGACCGCCTGCGCCGCCAGCTGGCCGGCAGCGACTGCAGCAGCGTGGCCGAGCTGATGGCCCGCTGGAACGCCCTGCAGCCGGAGCTGCGGGAAATGGCGCTGCGGCAGATGGCCAGCCCCTACGTGCAGCTGCCCCAGGCGGGCGATCTGCGCCCGGTGGCGGCCACCCTGGTGAGCGGCAGCGACCTGCAGGCGGACGATCCGGAACTGCCGGATGCCCAGCCGATGCTGGCCGCCCTGGTGTTGGCCAGACCCCTGCTGGTGGATGGCGAGCTGCTGCCGGTGGATGACCCGCGGGCCGTGCTGCATCTGGAGCGGTTGGTGGCCAACTGGCTGCTGCGCAGCGCCGAGCTGCTGGCCGCCGATGTGCTCGCCTGCTGCGGGTCCTGGCCGGAACTGCGTCGCTACCTGTTGCGCCCGGAGCTGCTCTCCACCCGCAACCTGGAGCGGCTGCGCAACCAGCTCAATGCCCAGCAGCGCTGGCTGAGCTGGGTGGAGCGTCCGATCGCGCTCTACGAAAGCCGCCGCCAGCTGCTCTGCCTGGAGGGCACCGCCATCGCCAGCGTGCAGCTGCTGGAGCCGCGGGATGGGGAACTGCGGCGGCTGGCCGGGCTGCAGCAACTGGTGACGCTGGCGCTGGAAACCCGCGATGCCATCGCCCCCCAGCTGCGCTCCCTGCTCAAGGGGATCGGCGATCTGGTGGTGGTGCTGCTCACCCAGGTGGTGGGGCGGGCGATCGGCCTGGTGGGCCGAGGGATCCTCCAGGGGATGGGCCGCAGCCTGAACCGCTCCTGAACGCCGCCAGCCACAATGGCGCCACCACGGGGACAGCGGGTGAGCAGCGAGCGGCACAACAGGATCAGCCAGCAACCCCGCAGGCCACTGTCGCGGCATCTGGCGATCGTCCTGTCCGTGCTGCTGCTGCTGGTGCTGCCCCTGGTGACGCCGCCTCCGGCCCGGGCGGCTCTCAACAACGACACCTACGACGGCAACATCTACGCCCTCTATGCCGGCAACGGCTCGCTGGTGCCGCCGCGCACCTCCCTGGCCGAATCCCTGGCCCAGGGCCGCACGTCGGTGGTGGTGTACTACCTCGACGACGATGCCGCCAGCAAACGCTTCGCGCCGGTGGTGTCGGAGCTGCAGCGCCTCTGGGGCAACCGCATCGAGCTGATTCCCCTGGTCACCGATCCGCTCCAGAATCGCCCCGACAGCGGTCTTCGCGACCCAGCCCACTACTGGCGCGGCTACACCCCCCAGGTGGTGGTGATCGCCGTCGACGGCCGTGTGCTGCTCGATGCCGAGGGCCAGGTGGACCTGGATGCCATCAACGGGGCGGTGAGCGAGGCCACAGGCATCGAGCTGCCCGAGGCCTTCCGCGGCAGCGGCAGCACCGTGAGCTTCAACGAGCTCAACGCCGAGGTGGTGGGCTCCGGAGCCGCCGCCCGCCGATGAGCGCTCCGCTCAGCCACCGCCACGAAAGCGACAGCCTCGGGGCCGTGGCGGTGCCGGCTGAGCGACTCTGGGGTGCCCAGACCCAGCGCTCGCTGCACTTCTTTCCCTTCGGCCAGCCCATGCCGCTGGTGGTGGTGCACGCCTTCGGCGTGCTGAAGGCGGCCTGCGCCGAGGTGAACCAGGCGAAGGGCAAACTCAGCGCCGAGCTCACCGCCCTGATCGTGGCCGCCGCCGAGGAGGTGGCCCGCGGAGACCTCGACACCGAGTTTCCGCTCAAGGTCTGGCAGACGGGCTCCGGAACCCAGACCAACATGAACGTGAACGAGGTGATCGCCAACCGGGCGATCGCCGCCGCCGGCGGGGTGCTGGGCAGCAAGAGTCCGGTGCACCCCAACGACCACGTGAACCTCAGCCAGTCGAGCAATGACACCTTCCCGGCGGCCCTGCACATCGCCGTGGCGATCGAACTGCAGCGGCGGCTGATCCCGGCCGTCGAGGCCCTGCGGCATGCCCTGACGGCCAAGGCGGAGGCCTTCGCCGCCGTCATCAAGATCGGCCGCACCCACCTGCAGGACGCGGTGCCCCTCAGCCTCGGCCAGGAGTTCTCCGGCTACGCCGCCCAGCTGGAGCTGGGGCTCGAGAGCCTGAAGGCCGCCCTCCCCCAGGTGCACCAGCTGGCCATCGGTGGCACCGCCGTGGGCACCGGCCTCAATGCCCCGTCCGGCTACGGCGAGGCGGTGGCGGCTCGGCTGGCCGAGCGGCTCGGCCTGCCCTTCACCAGCGCCCCCAACAAATTCCAGGCCCTGGCGGGCCACGAGCCCCTGGCCGCCGCCCACGGCGCCCTCACCGTGCTGGCCGGCAGCCTGCTGAAGATCGCCAACGACATCCGCTGGCTGGCCAGCGGCCCCCGCTGCGGCCTGGGGGAGCTGATCCTGCCCGAGAACGAACCGGGCAGCTCGATCATGCCGGGCAAGGTGAATCCCACCCAGTGCGAGAGCCTCACGATGGTGGCGGTGCAGGTGATGGGCAACAACACGGCCGTGCAACTGGCGGCCAGCCAGGGCAACTTCGAGCTCAACGTGTTCAAGCCCCTGTTGGCCCACAACCTGCTGGAGAGCATTGAGCTGCTCACGGGCTCCGCCAGCGGCTTCCGCCAGCACTGCATCGAGGGACTCCAGGCCAACACCAGCCGGATCGACACCCTGCTCGACCAGAGCCTGATGCTGGTCACCGCCCTCACCCCGGCGATCGGCTACGACCGAGCCTGCGCCATCGCCAAGCACGCCCACCAGCACCAGCTCAGCCTGCGGGAAGCAGCCCTGGTGCTCGGCGACCTCAGCGCCGAGGAGTTCGACCGCTGGGTGCAGCCCGCGCAGATGGTGCAGGCCCTGCCATGAGCACGGCCCGGCAGCTCTGGAGCGCCAACAGCGAGCTGGCGGAGCACTGCCTCCAGCACCCGTTCCTGCAGGGGCTGGCGCTGGGCACGCTGCCCCGCCCGCGGTTTGCCGCCTATGTGGCCCAGGACGCCTTCTTCCTCGAGAGCTTCGCGCGCACCTACGCCCTGGCCATCGCCGCCAGTCCGGACCGCGACAGCCTGCTGGCCTTCAATGCGCTGCTGCAGGGGGTGCTGGAGGAACTGCAGCTCCATGCCGGCTATGCCAGCCGCTGGCAGATCGATCTGGACACCACCACGCCGCTGCCCGCCACCACGGCCTACACCGATTTCCTGCTGGACACCGCCCGCCGCGGCGAGCCCGGCCTGATCTGCGCCGCCATGACCCCCTGTCTGCGGCTCTACGCCTGGCTGGGCCAGCAGCTGCGCGCCCAGGTGGGCCACCCCGGCCACGCCTACGCCGACTGGATCGACACCTACGCCGATCCGGCCTTCGAGGCCCTGGCCCGGCGCCTGGAGACGCTGCTTGAACGCCTGGCCGCGCCCACCGGCGCGGTGGAGCACACCTACCGGCGGGCGATGGAGCTGGAGCTGGGCTTCTTCGACGCCCACAGCCCAGGCTGAACCGCGCCTCTGGGCGCTCAGGCAAGGTCGGCGTCGAGCTC
>JAWOBH010000352.1:0-5070 GCA_046498125.1 Prochlorococcaceae cyanobacterium
GGACCGGGCTGGGCCGTTTCCGCCATCGGGTCGCGCAGTGCCTTGTTCTGGGAGTTGTTCTGGGAGTCGCCCTGGGGAGCGCGCGACGGCGCTGGCGGCGGGGCGCGGCGGATCAGGATCCTGGCGATCGGTCCACCCATCAGCGCCGAGAGGATCAGGCCGAAGGTGGCGCTGGCGGCACCGATCTCCACGGCGCTCTGCACGCCGTGCAGTTCGGCGAAGCGGGGTCCCCAGGCGATCGCCGTGCCGTGGCCGCCCACCAGCGACACCGAGCCGGTGAGCAGTCCCACCAGGGGATCCAGCCCCAGCAGGCTGGCCATGGCCACGCCGGTGAGGTTCTGCACCACGATGTACACCAGCGTGGCGGCCAGCAGGATCAGCAGCGGCCGGCCGCCGCTGCGCAGGGTGCGCACGTCGGCGTTGAGGCCGATGCCGGCGAAGAAGTAGAGCAGCAGGAAATCGCGCACGGCCAGATCGAAGCCCACCTCCAGGCCGCTCACGGCATACACCAGCCCCAGCAGCAGGCTCACCAGCAGGCCGCTGGCCACCGGCTCGGGGATGTTGAACTCGCGCAGGGGGCGGAGGCGCCGGTGCAGCAGCTTGCCCGCCGCCAGCACCATGATCGCCACGTTGAAGCTGGCGAAGGCACCGATCTGCAGTTGCATGGGGAGGTTCAGCCCTCGTCGCCGGCGTGGTAGCTGGAGCGTACGAGGGGGCCGCTGCGCACCTGGGCGAAGCCCATGTCCCGGGCGATGGCGCCCAGCTCCTCGAACTCCTCCGGCCGCCAGTAGCGCGCCACCGGCAGGTGATTCAGGGAGGGGCGCAGGTACTGGCCGAGGGTGAGGCGCTGGCAGCCGGCGGCGCGCAGGTCGGCCAGGGTGGCGGTCACCTCTGCGCGGCTTTCCCCCAGCCCCAGCATCAGGCCGCTCTTGGTGGGGATGGCCGGTGCCAGCTCCCGGGCTGCCGCCAGCAGGGCCAGGGAGCGGCGGTAGGTGGCGCCGCGGCGCACCTCCCCCTGCAGCCGCTCCACGGTCTCCAGGTTGTGGTTGAAGCACACCGGCCGGGCTGCCAGCACCGCCGCCAGCCGCTGCCGCTGGGCCTGCTCGCCCGTGGCCGGATCGCGGTGGCCGCCCCAGAAGTCGGGGGTGAGCACCTCGATCGCCACATCCGGGCTGAGGCTGCGGATCGCCGCCATGGCGGCGGTGAACAGCCCGGCGCCGTGGTCGGCCAGGTCGTCGCGGGCCACGGCGGTGAGCACCACGTAGCGCAGCCCCAGCACCGCCACCGCCTCGGCCACCCGTTCGGCTTCCGCCCCGTCCACCGGCACCGGCGCCTGGCCCTTGTCCACCTGGCAGAAGGCGCAGCTGCGGGTGCAGATCGGACCCCCCAGCAGGAAGGTGGCCGTGCCGCCGGCGTAGCACTCGGCCCGGTTGGGGCAGCGCCCCTCCTCGCAGATGGTGTGCAGCCGCTGCTGCTTCACCACCCCCTGCACGGCCTCGAGGGCACTGGCGTCGCCGATCGGTGCGCGGATCCATTCCGGCAGCCGTTCGCTGGGGGGGATGGCGCGGTAGCGGCTTGGGGGGGTCATGGGAGTGCTCACTCCACCGGCCGACGACCCTCGAAAGCCCGGGCCAGGGTCACCTCATCGGCATACTCCAGCTCACTGCCCATCGGCAGGCCGTAGGCGATGCGACTCACCTCGGTGAACGGCCGCAGCAGCCGGGCCAGATAGAGGCTGGTGGTGTCGCCCTCCACGCTGGGGGTGAGGGCCAGGATCACCTCCTGCACCTCCGGTTCCGGCAGCGCTTCCACCGCCCCTGATTCCAGAGCCTGCTCCGGGGGGGGGGGCACGGCGCTTCGGCCGGCCACCCGCCGCACGAGGGGCTGAATCTGCAGCAGCTCCGGCCCGATGCCGTCCATCGGCGAAATCAGGCCGCCCAGCACGTGATAGCTGCCGCGGTATTCGCGGGTGCGCTCCATGGCCAGCAGGTCGCGGGAGTCGGCCACCACGCAGATCTGGCCGTTGCGCCGCTCCGCGTTGCGGCAGATCTCGCAGAGGGGATCGGCGGAGAGGTGAAAGCAGCGGCGGCACTGGCCCACCTGGCTGCGGGCTGTCAGCAGGGCGTCGGCGAAGCTGCGGATCTGTTCCTCGGGCTGGCGCAGCAGGTGCAGGGCCAGGCGCTGGGCTGTGCGCGGCCCGATGCCCGGAAGCCGCTCGAACTGGTCGATCAGCCGGGCCAGTGGGCGTGGGTAGCCGCTCAGGGCTGTGTTTCTGCTGCTGAGACTGTAGGCGGGGCGGCCAGCAGAATGGCGGCACCGCCCCTGCCCTCGCCCGCCCGGACGCCCCCGCCATGACGACGATCCGATCGCTGCTCCCCCAACCGCTGCTGCGCGGCCTGGTGGCCCTGCTGCTGGCGGTGTCCCTGGCGGGCTGCAGCGCGGCCGCGGCCGGCCTGAACAGCTACCAGAGCCCCGATGGCCGCTACGCCTTCCTCTATCCCACCGGCTGGACCCGGGTGCAGGTGAGTGGTGGCCCCCAGGTGGTGTTCCACGATCTGATCAACAGCGATGAAACCCTCAGCCTGGTGGTGTCGGAGGTGGATCCCGACAACGACCTCAGTGATCTGGGCAGCGCCGTGGCGGTGGGCGAGCGTCTGCGCCGCCAGGTGATCGCCCCCGAGGGCAGTGGCCGGGCGGCGGAACTGCTGCAGGCCGAGGAGCGCCAGGAGGGGGGGCGCACCTTCTACGACCTGGAATACGCCGTGCACCTGCAGGACCGGGACCGCCACGAGCTGGCCACGGTGGTGGTGGATCGCGGCCGCCTCTACACCTTTGCCGCCAGCACCAACGAGATCCGCTGGAACCGGGTGAACGACCTCTTCCACCAGGTGGTGACCTCCTTCACCCTGCTGGTGTGAGCACCGGTCCCGGCGCGGTCGATGGCGATGCGGCGGTCGCCGTCATCGGCGCTGGCCTGGCCGGCGGCCTGCTGGCCCTGGAGCTGGCCGCGAGGGGCCTGGTCACCGAGCTCATCGACGCCGGTTCAGCCGGCGGCTGCGCCACCGCCCTGAGCTACGGCGCCATGGCGACCTGGGCGGCGCCGTTCTCGCCCATGGGCTGGCTGATCCGCAGGGCCCCCCGCCGCTGGCGCCAGCTGCAGCGCCGCCATGGCCCCCTGGGCTGGCAGCGTGCCTGGTTTCGTCCCGTTGGCGAGGGCGCGCCCCTGGGCGGCCTCCTGCCCCTGCCCTGCAGCCGGGTGCAGGCCCAGCGGCTGCTGGCCCGCTGGCCCGCGGTGCTGCGGGCCAGCGGGGTGCGGCTGAGCACGGGGCGGGTGACGGCGCTGGAGCCGGATCCCAGCGGCCGGGGCGGCTGGCTGCTGCGGCTGCAGGAGGGGGGGGCGACCCGCCGGGTGTCCCAGCTGGTGCTGGCCGCCGGCGCCGGCGGCCGGGCCCTGTGGCCGGCGCTGCCAACGCGGTTGCGGGTGAGCTGGGCCGGGGTGCTGGAGCTCGAGCCCCGCCCCGGGCCTGGGCCCGCCGGAGGTGGCCTGCGCCTGCCGGCCCGCTTCAGCCGCCTGGCCCTGGAGGCCCGTGCCGCCGAGCTGAGGCAGGAGGCCTGGACGGTGGATCCGGGGCTGCTGAGCTGGGGCGACGGTTGGCTGGCGGGTCAGATCAGCCTGCTGCGCCCGGGAGAGCAGGGCCTGGAGCCCGGCGATCCGCCGGATGCCGCTTTGCAGGAGGGGCGCCTGCGTCAGGCCCTGGATGCCATCGATGGCGAGCTGACCGCCTGGCCCGGGCGCTTCCGCCAGGTGCCGGTGAGCTTCTGCCCGGGGGGGCTGCCGCTGGTGGGGCCCCTGGCCCCACCGGGGCTGTGGCTGTTCAGCGGCTTCAGCGGGGCCTTCGCCCAGGTGCCGGTGCTGGCGCCCCTGCTTGCCGACTGGATCGAGGCCCGCGGCGGGGCTGCCGGCGACGGGCAGCCCGCTGCCACGGCCGCCAGCCGGCGCCTGGGGGACCTGGGCCTGCTGCCGGATCAGTAGGTGTAGCGGTCGGCATCCCTGCGGGAGGGTTTCGGCCAGGTGGCCTCCCAGTAGCTGATGCCATCCAGATCAAAGGGATAGCCATCCAGCCGCTCCACCTGCAGTTCGGTGGTGCCCATGGCCGTGATCAGGCCGCCCAGCTCCATCGGCCCCAGGTCGGTCTGGATGTCGTTGCCGACGGCCGCCAGCACCATCGGTAGCCGCACCAGCTGGTCGGGCCGGGTGAGCTTGCGGAACAGGGCGTGCAGGGCGAGCTGCTGGCGCTCGATGCGGCCGATGTCGCCCATCTCGTCGTGGCGGAAGCGCAGGAACCCCTCCAGATCCCGGCCCTTGAGGGTCTGCAGACCGGGCTGCAGGTCAATCGTGAGGCCCTGGCTGTTGTCGACGTAGTACAGGCGCTTGGGCACATCCACCTCAATGCCGCCCACGGCGTCGGCCATGCGTCGGATCGCCCTCAGATTCACCACCAGGTAGTGGCTGATGGGCCGACCCATCCGCTGGGAGAGCTCCCGTTTCGCCAGTTTTGCTCCCCCGATCGGGTAGAGGGCATTCACCTTCTGGGGCCCGTAACCGTCCAGTTCGATGTAGGTGTCCCGCGGCACCTGGGTCACCTTGGTTGTGCCACCGTCGATGCGCACGCTGGCGATCACGTCGGTGAGGCCGCCCGCCTCATCGGTGCCGAGCAGGAGGATGTTCTGCGTCCCCACCCGGCTCCAGGCGGCGAAGGGATTGATGATTCGCTGGCTCTCCTGGAGCGGGTGGGGACGCAGAACATCCTCCTGCTCGGCACCGATGAGGCGGGCGGACTCACCGACGTGATCGCCAGCGTGCGCATCGACGGCGGCACCACCAAGGTGACCCAGGTGCCGCAGGACACCTACATCGAACTGGACGGTTACGGCCCTCAGAAGGTGAATGCCCTCTACCCGATCGGGGGAGCAAAACTGGCGGAACGGGAGCTCTCCCAGCGGATGGGTCGGCCCATCAGCCACTACCTGGTGGTGAATCTGAGGGCGATCCGACGCATGGCCGACGCC
>JAWOBH010000267.1:0-2904 GCA_046498125.1 Prochlorococcaceae cyanobacterium
CAGCTCCGGCCTCGCCGCTCTGGCCGCGCTGCTGGTCCTGCAGCCGGCCGCTGGCCTGGCCCAGACCCGTCCGGCCATTCCCGCCCCGGGCCCAGCCACCCCACCCGCCCTGGCCAGGCTGCCGGTGCCGCCACCGCCGACCGGGCTGCCCCAGTTGCAGGGCCAGGTGAGCTGTCCGGCCCTGCAACAGCGCCTCCAGGCCACCCTGGGCGCTGAGTCCGGCGCCTGGAGCATCAGCGTGGCTGAGCCCAGTGGCCGCCTGCTGGCGGAGGTGAACGGCCGCACCCCCCGGGTGCCGGCCTCCAACGTCAAGCTGATCACCACCGCCTTCGCCCTCGACCAGCTCGGCCCCGACCACCGTCTCTCCACCCGCCTGTGGCAACTGCCCGACGGCAGCTTCCGCCTCACCGGGGAAGGTGATCCGGACCTGGCCCTGCCGCACCTGCAGCGCTTCGCCCAGCTGGCCCTGCGCAATGGCGGCTCCAGCGGCACCCCCGGCGGCGTGGTGCGACTGGAACTGGCTGAGGAACCCAGCCAGGTCTGGTGGCCCAGCGGCTGGAACGCGGCCGACCGGGTCTACGCCTACGGCGCTCCGATCACCCGCCTGGCGGTGACCAGCAACACCATCCAGGACGCGGTTCAGAACCCTCCAGCCCGCCTCCAGGCCCTGCTGCAGCGCTCGATCAGCCAGCAGGGGGGGCAGGCCCAGCTGCGCCTGGTGTCGTCGCGCTCACCTCTGCCGGACGGGGCGGTGCTGCTCTATGAGCAACCCTCGGCGCCGATGCACAACCTGCTCAGCCTGGCCAACAGCGAGAGCCACAACTTCACCGCCGAGGTGCTGATGCGCCAGACCGCGGGCAGCTGGGATCTGGCCACGGCGCAGCAACGCACCATGGCCTGGCTGATGGGGCAGGGCCTGCCGCTGCAGGGGGTGCGGCTTGTGGACGGCAGCGGCCTGGATCGCTCCAACCGGCTCACCAGCCACTTCACCGCCGCCCTGCTGCTGCGCATGGATCAGCACCCCTACGCTCGCCAGTACCTGTCCTCGATGGCGGTGTCCGGCCAGCGCGGCACCCTGCGCAACCTCTACACCGACCCGGGCCTGCAAGGCCGCTTCTATGCCAAGACGGGCACCCTGCGTGGCGTGCGCGCCATCAGCGGTGTGCTGCTCACCAATGACGGCGCCCGCTACGTGGCCGCCATCAGCAACGGCAGCGCCCAGCCGAACACAATCATCGGCCAGGTGCTGCGCCAGGTGCAGGCCAGCCCCAGCCTCTGTCGGGGCTGAGGGCCAGGGCTGAGGTCCCTGCTGCCCGGGCGTAAGCGGGGGTCAGCCAGGGGGGTCAGCCCGCCAGCTGCCGCAGGCTGTTCACAACCCGGCGGCGGCGACTGCCGGGGGTGCGTCCGGCTGACCCCTTGCTGCCCTTGCCAGTGGCGGATCGGGCAGATGCGTTGCCGCCTGCTGCATCAGAGGGAAGCGGGGAGAGGGAGCTGTCGCCACTCACCACCTCGGGCACCTGGAAGCGCACCAGCTCGCGGCGGCCGGCGATCACCACCTGGGCCAGCTCCTTGATGCGCCCCTCCAGCTCTCCCAGCACCTGCTCGGCGTAGCGGTTGGCGCCCTCGCTGATCTCGGTGGCCTCGTGGCGGGTGCGGGCCACCAGCTGGTCGCACTGCTGCTGGGTCTGCTGGCGGAACTGCAGGGCGTCGTTGTGCAGCCGCTCGGCTTCGGCCTGGCTGTCACGCTGCAGCCGCAGGCCCTCCTGGCGGATCTGCTCCAGCTCGGCCATGGCCTGCTGGCGGTTGCGCTCGTGCTGCTCCACCAGCTGGCGGTTGCGATCACCGGCCTCCTGCTCGAGCTGCTGGCGCCGGGCGGCGAACTGCTGCTCCATCTGGGCCAGGCGGGTCTGGTGTTCCTGCTCGGCCTGGGCGGCCTGCTGGCGGCCCTGCAGCAGCAGCTGCTCACACTGCTGGCGGGTCTGCTCCCGCAGTTCGGCCACCTGCCGCTCGGCATCCTGGCGCACCGAGGAGTTGCTGATCAGCTGCTCCCGTTCGCGCTGGGCGTTGGCCACGATCTCCTCGGCCTGGCGGCGGGCCTGGGCGATGAACTCCTCCCGCTGACGCAGCAGGTCGGCGGCCTGGTTGATCTGGCCCGGCAGCGCTTCGCGCACCGCATCCATCATCTCGATCGCGTCCTGCTCGTTCACGAGCCGGCCGCCGCTGAAGGGCACGCGAGTGCCCTCCAGCACGACCTCCTCAAGCTGATCGAGCTGGTCGAGAACGGTGATGCTGGCCTCAGCCATTGCGGTTCTGGCTTGAATTCACCCGATTAAAGAGCCTGCTGAGGTCGTCTGCCACTCCGGCCGGCACCAGATGACTCACGTCACCCCCGAAGCGGGCCACCTCCCGCACCACCGAGCTGCTGAGAAAGCTGTGGTGCACGGCGGTGGCCAGGAACAGGGTCTCCACATCCGGGGCCAGGCTCTTGTTGGTGTGGGCGATCTGCAGCTCGTATTCGAAATCGCTCATGGCCCGCAGACCGCGCAGGATCACTTCGGTGCGCTGCTGCTGGGCGTAGCTCACGGTGAGCCCCTCGAAGCTGCCCACCTCCACGCCCGTGAGGTGGGCGGTGGCCTGGCGGATCTGCCGCAAGCGCTGCTCGAGGCTGAAGGCCGGGGTTTTCAGGGGGTTGCCCACCACGGCCACCACCACCCCGTCGACGAGGGTCCTGGCCCGCTCGATCAGGTCGAGGTGCCCCAGGGTGAGGGGGTCGAACCTCCCGGGATAGAGGGCTCGCATGGGCGCAGCCGTTTTGCAATTTTTTTCTCTGTCGATGATTTTCCGGCAGAAAACAGTTCCATTGCCTGATTTACAGTAAGGTTCAGAATATCATCAATGTTTTTT
>JAWOBH010000021.1:0-8363 GCA_046498125.1 Prochlorococcaceae cyanobacterium
AGGGCGAGGCTGCCGGTGCTGGCGCGGTTGCTGGTGCTGGGGCGGTCGCGGCCGTGGCGGCGGGCTCGGCCAGCAGTCCCAGCAGCAGCACCTCCAGCCACAGGCGCGGATTGACGCTGTGGCGCAGCTGCTGTTCGCTGCTGCGCAACTGGGCCTGCCAGCCCAGCAGCCGGGTCTTGCCGATGCCGCGGGCCAGGGCCGGCAGCTGCTCGCGCAGCTGGGGGGAGACAGCGGTGAGCTCCAGCCGTTCCGGCGCCGTGCCCGCCAGCACCAGATCGCGCAGCAGGCCCACCAGTCCCTGCAGAAGCGCCGCCGGTTCTCGGCCCCGCTCCAGCAGGCTGCGGCAGGTTTCCAGTACCGCCACCGGCTCGGCCGCCGCCAGGTGGCGGGCCAGCTCCAGCAGGTCCTGCTCCGGCACCGCCCCCAGCAGCTCCCACACGGCGGTGGCCTCGATCGGCGCCGGCAGCAGGCTGAGCTGGTCCAGCAGGCTCTCGGCATCGCGCAGTCCCCCCTGGGCCCGCTGGGCCACCACGCGCAGGGCCTCGGCGCTGATGCCGATCTGCTCCCGTTCGGCGATCCAGCCCAGGTGTCCCTCCAGGGCCGGCAGGGGGATGCGGCGGAAGTCGAAGCGCTGGCAGCGGCTGAGGATCGTGGGCAGCACCCGCTGGGGATCGGTTGTGGCCAGCACGAACACCACCCGAGGCGGCGGTTCCTCCAGAGTTTTGAGCAGGGCGTTGAAGGCCGCGGTGGAGAGCATGTGGCACTCGTCCACCACATACACCTTCCAGCGCGCCTGCACCGGCGCGAACCGGGAGCGCTCGATCAGTTCGCGGATGTTGTCGACTCCGGTGTTGGAGGCGGCGTCGATCTCGATCACGTCGAGGGCGTTGCCGGCGGCGATGGCGGTGCAGAGCTCACACACCCCGCAGGGCTCCGGTGTGGGCCCGTCAGCCGCCAGGCAGTTGAGCGAGCGGGCCAGGATGCGAGCGCTGGACGTCTTGCCGGTGCCGCGCGGGCCACTGAACAGGTAGGCCGGCGCGATGCGGCTGGAGCGCAGGGCATTGACCAGGGTGGCGGCGATCGCCTCCTGGCCCACCAGCTGGTCGAAGCGCTGTGGCCGGTATTTGTGGTGAAGCGGCTGGTAGGCCTGGGACATGCGGGGCGGCTGGCGAGCGCGAGGGGCGGTTACGGCTGGCCGGGCCCGACTGTCCGCTGCGGGCTGCCGGAGTCCCCGGCAGGAGTGAGCAGGGCCCGTGGCGGTTCCTGGCCTTCGAGCAGACCCTGCAGGCGGCTCTCGAGCGCCGTCTCCAGATCCTCCACTTCCGCCAGCTGGTCGGCGAGCCGCAGGGCGGCGCGGCGGAGGCTCTCGAACTGGCTCTGGCCCCAGCGCGCGTCTGCCTTCGCCAGTTCCTCGTCCAGCCGGGCCTGGAGGGTCTGGCGCAGGTCTTCGAGCTGGCGCAGGGTGCGCCGGGCCAGCTCCAGACCCCCCTCCAGCGGCACCCCCTGGCGCAGCAGCAGGCGGGCCCCGGCCAGGGCCGCGGCCGGCAGCCACTGGCCGATGGCCAGGGCGCCGAGGCTGCCGGTGTGCACCCAGTTCTCCACCTGGCCGCTGCGGTGGCGGCCCGTCTTGCACCAGTGGGCGAAGTGCTCGCAGTTGTTGAACAGCAGGTTGTAGTTCTGCTCGCCCAGCCGCCCCATCGCCCGCCGCAGCGTCACACCGGTGGCGGAGCACTCGCCCTCGCCGTAGCTCACCACGCTGATCGGCTCGCTGCGGCTGAACTCATCGCGGGGGCTGCGCAGGATCTCGCGCCCCTCGAGATAGTGGGCCACGCTGCCGTCGCCCAGATCGATGCCGTGGTGGCTGAACAGTCCGTGCCGGCGGGGAACCTGGAGATGGTCGGCGGCGGCCAAGGGGAATCAGGCGCTGGCCTGCTGGACAGCCTCCATGCTGCCGCCCAGCGGCACCACCTGGGCGCGGCTGCGCTGGTCCACCAGATCGCGGGTGATCGTGAAGCTCTTCACCTCGTTCTGGGAGGGCAGGTCGTACATCAGATCCAGCATCAGCTCCTCCACGATGCCGCGCAGGGCGCGGGCGCCGGTCTTGCGGCGGTGGGCCTCGGCGGCGATCGCCTCGATGGCCTCGGGTTCGAACTCCAGCTGCACGTCATCCATGCTCAGCAGCGTCTGGAACTGCTTCACCAGGGCGTCGCGGGGTTCGGTGAGGATCGCCTGCAGGGCATGGGTGTCGAGGGGCTCAAGCACGGCGCTCACGGGCAGCCGGCCGGTGAACTCGGGGATCAGGCCGTACTTCACCAGGTCTTCAGGCTGGAGATGGCGCAGCGCCTCGCTGGTCTGGCGCTCGCGGGCCTGGCGGGCGCGGGGGCTGCCGTCGGGGCTGAGGAAGCCGATGGCGTTGCGGCCCAGGCGCCGCTGCACCACTTCATCGAGCCCCACGAAGGCTCCGCCGCAGATGAACAGGATCTGGCTGGTGTCGATCTGGATGCAGTCCTGATAGGGGTGCTTTCGGCCCCCCTGGGGCGGCACGTTGGCCACGGTGCCCTCGAGCATCTTCAGCAGGGCCTGCTGCACCCCCTCGCCGGACACGTCACGGGTGATCGAGGGGTTCTCGCTCTTGCGGGCGATCTTGTCGATCTCGTCGATGTAGATGATCCCCCGCTGGGCCAGGTCCACATCCATGTCTGCCTTCTGCAGCAGCCGCAGCAGGATGTTCTCTACGTCCTCGCCCACGTAGCCCGCCTCCGTGAGGGAGGTGGCATCGGCCACGGCGAAGGGCACCTCCAGCAGCTCGGCCAGGGTCTGGGCCAGCAGCGTCTTGCCGCAGCCGGTGGGGCCGATCAGCAGGATGTTGCTCTTGTGCAGACGGGTGGCGGTGTCGGCCGCCTCGCCGCCACCGTCGCCCTGCCAGGCCAGCCGTTTGTAGTGGTTGTAGACGGCCACCGACAGGGTTTTCTTGGCCCCGTCCTGCCCCACCACCTGGGCATCGAGGAAGGCCTTGATCTCTTGGGGCTTGGGCACCTCCGCCAGGGTGGGCACCGGCTTGGAGGGCTTTCGGGGGGCGGCTTTGCCGCGGCTGTGCTCAGGGGCGTGGCGTGAGCCGCCGCCGCTGCCGTGGTCCACCAGCTCCTCATCGAGGATCTCATTGCAGAGATCGATGCATTCGTCGCAGATGTACACCCCCGGGCCGGCGATCAGCTTGCGCACCTGGTCCTGCGACTTGCCGCAGAACGAACACTTCAGGTGGGCGTCGAACTTGGCCATCGGGTGAGGGAGCCTGCAGGGAGTGCCGGGTCGGGCTGGGTGGGGTTCTGGACGGTCACCAGCATTGCCCCATTTGCCGGATTCGTCAGCCGCCTGAAGCAATCCAACCAGAGAGCCCGATCCCTCGATCGGGCCTCAGGCCGGGTCGGTCCCGGCGACGGCGGCGGCGGTGGCGGCGGTGCTGCCGGTGACCACCCGGTCGATGAGGCCGTATTCAACCGCCTCCTCGGGAGAAAGAAAGTAGTCGCGGTCGGTGTCTTCGGTGATCTTCTCCAGCGGCTGGCCGGTGTGCTCCGCCAGCAGGCCGTTGAGGGTGTCCTTGAGGAAGAGGATCTCCCGGGCCTGGATCTCGATGTCCACCGCCTGGCCCTGGGCGCCGCCGAGGGGCTGGTGGATCATGATCCGGGCGCTGGGCAGGGCCAGGCGCTTGCCCTTGGTTCCGCCGGAGAGCAGGAAGGCCCCCATGGACGCGGCCACGCCGTAACAGATGGTCACCACGTCAGGCGTCACCTGCTGCATGGTGTCGTAGATGGCCAGGCCGGCGGTCACCGAGCCTCCCGGGGAATTCACATAGATCTGGATGTCCTTCTCCGGATCCTCCGCCTCCAGGAACAGCAGCTGGGCCACCACGGCATCGGCCACGGCATCGTCGATGCCGGTGCCCAGGAAGATGATCCGCTCGCGCAGCAGTCGCGAATAGATGTCAAAGGCGCGCTCGCCCTTGCCCGACTGCTCCACCACCGTGGGCAGCACCCCCGGGGCGGCCAGCGGGCGGCCGCTGATCGCCTGGGGAGCCGGTCCGGACCAGCGGCTGTGAACCGGATGGGCGCGGAGGGCCATGGGATCGGGCATCAGCGGTGCGGCGTCGCGCATGCGCGGCGAGGGGCAGGGCCGTTCAATCTATGGGTCACGCCCATGGGGCGTGCGCGGTTGGCTGAATGGGCGCTGCCAGCGCCCATTCAGCCAACCGCCGCATCACGCGCATCCTCCGCGGCAGTCGCATCGGCCGCATCACTCCCATCAACCGGGGTGCTGCCATCGACCGGGGGCTTGGCGCTGATGGTGCTGTTCTCCTCCAGCCAGGCCAGCAGCTTGTCGCGCAGGAGATCGTCGGCCACCACCTGGCGCAGGCGCTGCGGATCGATCGCGCCCTCCTGGGCTCCCTCCTGGCTGAGGTTGCGGCGCACCTCCTTCACCTTGGCCTCCAGCTCGTCATCGGCCACCGCGATGGCCTCCGCGGCCGCCAGGGCCTGCAGGGCAAGGCTGCGGCGCAGGCGCTGCTCCGCCTCCGGGCGGGAGGTGTCCATCAGCGAGCGCACCAGGTCGGGGGTGAACAGCTTCTTCACATCCATGCCCTGCTGGGCGATCTGGCCGGCGGTCTGCTCGATCAGGGTGCGCACCTCCTGCTGGATCAGGGTTTCGGGCAGATCCACCTCCAACTGTTCCACGAGGGCATCGAGCAGGGCGTCGTGACGGGCGGCCCTGGCCTTGCGCTCGCTGTCCTCCTTCAGCCGCGTCTCCAGGTCCTGGCGCAGCTCGGCGAGGGTCTGCTTGTCACTGGCCTGCTGGGCGAAGGCATCGTCGAGGACCGGCAGCTCGCGGGTCTTGAGGTCCTTGAGGGTGATCTCGAAGCGGGCGCTGCGGCCCGCCGCATCCTCCTGGGGGTAGGTCTCGGGGAACTGGCACTCGATGGTCTTGGTGTCGCCCACGGCCATGCCGATCACCCCCTCCACGAAGCCGGGGATCATGCGGCCCTCCTCCAGCTCCACGTCGCTCGCGTCGCTGCTGCCGCCCTCGATCTCCTCGCCGCTGTCGGCGTAGACGCCCTTGAAGCTGAGCACGGCCACGTCGCCGCCGGCGGCCGCCCGGTCGTCCACCGGCACCAGGGTGGCCAGCTGCCGACGGGATTGTTCGATCAGCTCATCCACCCGGGCCGGGTCGAAGGACACCGTCTCGGCCTCGGCCCTGAGGTCCTTGGTCTGCCGGAGGGTGGGGGTGGGCTCGACATCGAGCTCCAGGGTGATCGTCAGGTCGCTGCCGGGCTCGAAGCGCTCCAGCACCAGCTCAAAGCCCTCACTCAGTTCCGGACGGCCGATGGCCGCCACCTTCTCGATCTCGAGGGCGTCGCGGCAGGCGGCGTCCACCAGCTCCTCGAGGGCCGTGGCGCGCACGCGCAGGGGCCCGATCTGCTGCAGCAGCACTGGGCGGGGCACCTTGCCCGTGCGGAATCCGGGCAGCCGGACGCTGCGGCTCAGTTTGTCCACGGCCGCCTCGTAGCTGGCCTGGCTGCGGCTGCCGGGAATGGCCACCTCCAGGGCCACCCGGCTGCCGGGGCGGGGGGTGGCGGTGACCTTCAGGGCCGGGGCCCCGCTGGTGGCCGGATCCTTCGAGGTGGCGTTGGCGGCGGGACTCATGGCAGCTCGGTGCAGCCTGCGATCCTAAGAAAACGGGCGCCCTCCGTCTCGGGAGCGGTAGGGTGCAGCCATATTTCAGTGTTCCGGCAACCCGCAGCGCACCGCCTGCTGGCCCTGCCCCGCCAGCAGCTCCCCCCATCCAGCCCCACCAACCCGGATCCCCAGCGTGCCGCTGCCGGAGTGGAGTGTCTCACCCAGCTGTCTCACCCAGTTGTGTCATGCACTCGTGTCACCCACTTGTGCCACTCAGAGGGTGTGGCTCCGCAGCCGCTGACCAGCTTTCGACCTCAAGGTTTCAACCCAGTTTCCTCTCCAGCCCTCCAGCCAGACCCTCAGCCGGACCCTGCTCCTCGCTCGTTCGCGCTCCATCAGACCAGCACCATCAGGCCAGCCCCATCAAGACCTGAGTCTTCAGCCCAGGCCATCACTCCCCGCCCTAGCCGATTCAGCACCGTTGATCAGCGCCACCACCGCCCCCTCGTCCGCTCCCACCACCCTGCCCCGCCGCCCGCTGCGGGTGGCCGTCCTCGGCGCCACCGGCGCGGTGGGACAGGAGCTGGTGCAGCTCCTCGACGAGCGCCGCTTCCCGGTGGCCGAGCAGCGGCCCCTGGCATCCGCCCGCTCCGCCGGCCGCACGATGCGCTGGCAGCAGCAGGAGCTGCCGATCGCCGCGGTCAGCGCCGCCAGCTTCGAGGGGGTGGACCTGGTGCTGGCCTCCGCGGGTGGCGCCGCCTCGCGGCAGTGGGCGCCGGTGGCGGCGGCGGCCGGTGCGGTGGTGATCGACAACTCCAGCGCCTTCCGTCTGGATCCCCAGGTGCCGCTGGTGGTGCCGGAGGTGAATCCGCAGGCGGCCTTCGAGCACCGCGGCATCATCGCCAACCCCAACTGCACCACGATCCTGCTCACCCTGGCCCTCGCCCCCCTGCATGGGAAGCGACCGATCCGGCGGGTGGTGGTGAGCACCTACCAGAGCGCCAGCGGTGCCGGCGCCCGGGCCATGGAGGAGCTGCGCCAGCTCAGCCGCACCGTGCTTGATGGCGGTGAGGTCCGCAGCGAGGTGCTGCCCCATTCCCTGGCCTTCAACCTGTTTCTGCACAATTCGCCCCTGCAGCCCAACGGCTACTGCGAGGAAGAACTGAAGATGGTGAACGAGACCCGCAAGATCATGGGGATCCCCGATCTGCGTCTCACCGCCACCTGCGTGCGCGTGCCGGTGCTGCGGGCCCACTCCGAGGCCGTGAACATCGAGTTCCACGAGCCCTTCCCGGTGGAGGAAGCCCGCCAGCTCCTGCGTCAGGCCCCCGGGGTGGAGCTCCTGGAGGACTTCGCGGCCAACCGCTTCCCCATGCCCACCGACGTCACCGGCCGGGATCCGGTGGCCGTGGGCCGGATTCGCCAGGACCTCAGTGATCCCAATGCCCTGGAGTTGTGGCTCTGCGGCGATCAGATCCGCAAGGGGGCGGCGCTCAATGCCGTGCAGATCGCCGAGCTGTTGCAGGCCCCGGCCCTCAGCGAGGGAGGTGCCGTTTGAGCCGCGCTCCCTTCGGCCGGGTTCTCACCGCCATGGTCACCCCGTTCCGCTCTGACGGGGCGGTGGATCTGGAGCTGGCGGCACGCCTCGCCGAGCACCTGGTGAGCCACGGCTCCGACGGGCTGGTGCTCTGCGGCACCACCGGCGAGTCGCCCACCCTCAGCTGGGCGGAGGAGCACGAGCTGTTCGCCGCCGTGCGCGACGCGCTCGGCGGCCGGGCCCCACTGCTGGCCGGCAGCGGCAGCAACTGCACCGCCGAGGCGGTGGAGGCCACCCGCCAGGCCGCGGCCCTGGGCGCCGACGGGGCCCTGGTGGTGGTGCCCTATTACAACAAGCCGCCGCAGGACGGGCTCGAGGCCCATTTCCGGGCCGTGGCCCAGGCAGCTCCCGAGCTGCCGCTGATGCTCTACAACATCCCGGGCCGCACCGGCACCAGCCTGGCGCCTGCCACGGTGGCCCGCCTGCTCGATCTGCCCAACGTGGTGAGCTTCAAGGCCGCCAGTGGCAGCACCGATGAGGTGAGCGCCCTGCGGGCCGCCTGCGGTGATCGCCTGGCCGTTTACTCCGGCGACGATGCTCTCACCCTGCCGATGCTGGCGGTGGGCGCCGTGGGCGTGGTGAGCGTGGCCAGCCATCTGGTGGGCGAGCGCATCAACGCCATGGTGCGGGCCTTCATGGCGGGTGATCTGGCCACCGCCCTGCACCTGCACGAACAGCTGCTCCCCCTGTGCAAGGCGCTGTTCTGCACAACCAATCCGATCCCGGTCAAGGCCGCCCTGGAGCTGAGCGGCTGGCCCGTGGGTGCCCCAAGACTTCCCCTGCTTTCTGCTGACGACACCGTGAGACAACGCCTTTCCGAAACCCTGGCCGCCCTGCGTCCCACCTGACGCCAAGGCTGATCCCGCTCAGGCGCCTCCGTTCAGGCCCTGCCGCCGACCCCTGTCAACCCAATCCTGATTCCCTTCCTTCATGTCCATTTCCAACGCCACAACCAGCTCCAACGGCAACAGCTCCAACGGCACCAAAGCCTCCAGTCAGCAGGCCCTGCGGGTGATCCCCCTCGGCGGCCTGCACGAGATCGGTAAGAACACCTGTGTGTTCGAGTACGGCGACGACATCATGCTGGTGGATGCCGGTCT
>JAWOBH010000028.1:0-3895 GCA_046498125.1 Prochlorococcaceae cyanobacterium
CACCCTCAACTGGCCACATAGGCCTCCACCGCCTCACCCAGCTGGCGCAGCCGGGCCAGGGCGTCGCGCTCCAGGTTGCGCACCCGGTCGCGGCTGATGCCGATCACCCGGCCGATGCCGGTGAGGCTCATGGGCTCGGTGCCCTCGGGCACGTCGGCACAGGGGATGCCGTAGCGCATCTTCAGCACCCGCCCCTGCAGCTCCGGCAGCTGCTCCAGCAGCGCCCGCAGGTCACCCTTCAGGCACTCCCCGTCCACACGCTCCTCCGGCAGCTCCTCATCCCCGGCCAGCAGCTCCAGCAGCTCCGTGTCCTCTCCGTCGCCCACCTTCGTCTCCAGGCTCACCGGCTGCCGCGCACGGCACAGCAGGTCCTTCACCTCCTCCTCCGGCAGCTCCACGAACTCCGCCAGTTCCGTCACCGTCGGCGTCCGCCCCAGCGTCTGGCTCAGCTCCCGCTGCCCCTTCTTCAGCTTGTTCAGCGTCTCGGTGATGTGGATCGGCAGCCGGATCGTGCGGCTCTTCTCCGCGATCGCCCGCGTGATCCCCTGCCGGATCCACCAGTACGCATACGTACTGAACTTGTAACCACGGGTGGGGTCGAACTTCTCCACACCACGCACCAGCCCGATCGTGCCCTCCTGGATCAGATCCAGCAGCTCCATGTTCCGCTTGGTGTATTTCTTCGCCACGCTCACCACCAGCCGCAGGTTCGCCGCCACCATCCGCTCCTTCGCCCGACGGCCCGCCTGCAGCCGCTTCTTCAGCAGCTGCGGGCTCAACCCCGCCGCTGCCGCCAGCTCAGCCGCGCTCGGGGCGCTGCCGCCGGCGCGCATCGTCAGCTCCTGCTCCAGCTCCTCCAGCGCCATCAGCTCCTGCACCTGACGGCCCAGCGTGATCTCCTGCTCGTGACTGAGCAGCGGCACCCGGCCGATGTCGCGCAGGTAGCTGCGCACCAGGTCGCCGCCGCCAGGCTGGTTGGCTTCAGTGAAGCCAACGCGGGAGCCACTGGAGGCACTGCGGGTGCCAGCAACGGCGGAGCCGGCAGGGGCCGGGGCAGCGGGGGCGACAGCGGTGGCGACAGCGGGGCGAGGATCCATGGCGTTCGCGAGTTACGAAACGTTCTTGTTTCGTAAACCTATCACCCCTGGCCCGGCCTGGCCCCTGCAGCACCCGCTCTGGCGAGGATGGGGGGATGTCAGCCGAACGGCTCCAGAAGCTGATCGCCGCCGCCGGGCTCTGCTCCCGCCGCAGCGCCGAAACCCTGCTCAGCCAGGGGCGCGTGGCCGTGAACGGCCGCACCGCCGGCCTCGGCGATCGGGCCGATCCGGCCAGCGACACGATCACGGTGGATGGCCGTCCCCTGCGCCCGGCGGCCCCACCCCTGCTGCTGCTGCTGCACAAGCCTGCCGGGGTGCTGTGCAGCTGCCATGACCCGCGGGGCCGCCCCACCGTGCTCGACCTGCTGCCCCCGGAGTTGCGGCGGGGGCGGGGGCTGCATCCGGTGGGCCGCCTCGACGGCGACAGCCGGGGGGCCCTGCTGCTCACCAACCAGGGGGATCTCACCCTGCGCCTCACCCATCCGCGCTTCGGCCACCGCAAGACCTATCGGGTGTGGGTGCGGGGGGCGCCCGCCCCGGCCACCCTGGAGCGCTGGGCGGCCGGGGTGCCCCTTGAGGAAGGTCCCAGCCAGCCTGTGCAGGTGCGGCGGCAGCGGCAACTGGGCGATCGCTGCCAGCTGGAGCTGGTGATGGGCGAGGGCCGCAACCGTCAGATCCGCCGCACCGCCGCCCGACTCGGGCATCCGGTGCTGGATCTGCAGCGCCTGGCGATCGGAGCGGTGCAGCTGGGGGCGCTGCCGGAGGGCCAGTGGCGCCACCTCGATCGCCAAGAATGGCAGGCCCTGGCCTGCGATCCCTGAGCCGTTTTCCCGCCACCCTGCGCGCCCGTCTCGGCCGGCTCTGGCGGCGGCGCTCTGAGGCTGCTGGCGGAGGCTCGCCAACGGCCCCGCCCGTGGATCCGCTGCTGGCTGCCGGTGAGCGGCTGCGCCAGCGGCGTCAGCAGCGCCAGCTCAGCCTGCGCCAGCTGGCCGACGAAACCCGCATCAGCACGGCCGTGCTGGAGGCCCTGGAACGTGGCTGGCGCGACCGGCTGCCCGAGCCCACCTACCTGCGCACGATGCTGCCGCTGATCGAGCGACACCTGGACCTGGAGCCAGGCTGTCTGGAGGGGGTGCTGCCCCAGGGCACGGCCACGGGCCGGCGGGGCCGCTCCGGCGGGGGGCTGCTGCAGCGCTTCACCCCCGGCTCGATCGATGTGTTCACCACCTGGCAGGGCACTGTGCTCTACGGGCTGCTCACCCTGGCGCTCATCTATGGGCTCAACCTGCAGCAGCGGCGGCTCGCCGCAAGCGGCCTGCTGGCGGTGACGCCGATCCCGCCGCGGCCCGCCAGCCCCAGCGATCCCTGCTCGGAAGCAGCCCGGGCGGACGCCACAGCCAGCGCCCCAGCCTCCCTCCAGCAGGCGCTGCTGGACACCTATCCCGAACTGCGGCCCCTGGAGCAGGCTGCAGCTGGTCAGGCGCTGCGGCTGTGGCGGGAGGCCAGCTCGCCGTAACCCTTGAGGGGCCCATCGAGCTGCTCCACGGGGCGCTCCAGCCGCCAGGTCCAGTTGGCCCCGAGGGTGCCGGGGGTGTTGAAGCGAGCCTCATCCCCCAGCTCCAGCAGATCCTGCAGGGGCACCACCACCAGTTCCGCCGGGGTGCGCACGGCCAGCTCCAGCAGCTGCCAGCCGGGCGCGTTCACCTCGGCCCCCAGCACGGTCTGCACCCGCTGACGCACCTCGTCATCGAGCTCCCGCCACCAGCCCAGGGCCGTGGCGTTGTCGTGGGTGCCGGTGTACACCACCCAGCCGGAACCATGGATGTTGGCGGGCAGGTAGGGATTGTCCCGGTTGCCGTCGAAGGCGAACTGGAGGATCTTCATGCCCGGCAGGCGGTGGCGATCCCGCAGCGCCTCCACCTCCGGGGTGATCACCCCCAGGTCTTCGGCCACCAGGGGCAACCGCCAACCCCGCAGGCCACCGCGCAGGGCCAGCCGCAGCCACAGGGCTGACAGCAGCAGGTGGCCGGGGGATGGGCGCCAGCAGCCGTCCTGGGCGGTGGTGGCCTCCCCGGGCACACTCCAGTAGGACTCCAGGGCCCGGAAGTGGTCCAGGCGCAGCAGGTCGAACAGCTCCAGCTGGCGCTGCAGCCGTCCCAGCCACCAGCTGAATCCCGTGAGCAGGTGGCGCCGCCAGCGGTACACCGGTGTGCCCCAGAGCTGGCCGGTGGACGAGAAGTAGTCGGGCGGCACCCCGCTCTGCTCCTCAAGGCCGCCGCCCCTTGCCAGGGAGAACAGGCCGGGACGGCTCCAGACATCGGCGCTGTCGTGGGCCACGTAGAAGGGCAGATCGCCGAACAGGCTCACGCCCTCCCGGGCGGCGTGGCGGCGCAGGGCCTGCCACTCCTCCTGCGACAGCCACTGCAGCAGGGTTTCGGCCAGCAGCTCCTGGCGGTGCTCACGGTCGAACCGGCGCAGGGCCGCGGGCCGGCGCTGGGCCAGGGGCTCGGGCCACTGCCACCAGGACCGGGCCTGCTGCTGGCGGCGCAGGACCATGAAGCGGCAGTGGTCGCGGAGCCAGAAGCGTTCTCGCCGGCACCAGCGCCGCAGGGCCCGCTGGCGCTGGCGCGACTGCTGGGGCCAGTGCTGCGCCAGGGCCCGGAAGTGGTCCAGGCGCAGCAGGTCGAACAGCTCCAGCTGGCGCTGCAGCCGTCCCAGCCACCAGCTGAATCCCGTGAGCAGGTGGCGCCGCCAGCGGTACACCGGTGTGCCCCAGAGCTGGCCGGTGGACGAGAAGT
>JAWOBH010000032.1:0-8391 GCA_046498125.1 Prochlorococcaceae cyanobacterium
GTGGCAATGTTCCTGGTGGTCAACCCCAGTTCCCATCCCCTGTTGCGGGTTTCACCGATATTCTCGAACACCGAGTTAAATCCGGAGGTGATGGGTAATTGCCTTTGCAACAACAGGTCGGTGGTGTTGGTATTGTATACCTCAAAGCTACCTGTGATCCGTCCCTGCATCAGCCCGAAGTCCAGTCCCAGGTTGGAGGTGGCAGAAGATTCCCAGCGCAGCTCCGGGTTGACCAGCTGATAAGGCCTGAATCCATATCCGGAATTGTCGCCGAAGTTGTAAATGGTCCTGGTGGGGCGCTATAGGGCACCGTGAACGGCGTGCCGCTCCAGCGCCCCCCCCAGCGGCAGCTCTTGGGGGCCAGGGGCCAGTCCGCTCCAGGGTAGTGGTGGTCGTTGGCGTAGTTGCCCACGGCGATGGAGCTGACGCCCCCATCGGCTGCGGGCAGCGGCGCGATCGTGGCGCCGGGGCCGGCGGGGAGCAGCTGCTGCTCGGTCACGGTCACCAGCCCCTCGAGCCGCCGCCCCTCGCGCCAGTAGGGCATCAGCGCCAGGGGCGAGGGCCCCTCCAGGGCCTCTGGCGTGCCGGCGGTAGGAAACAGGGCTGCCGGCTCCAGCCAGCCGCCGCTGGCCTGCTCGAGGGCGGCGGCGAAGGCCAGGCTGTGCTCCTGCATGGAAGCGAACAGCTCGGCCTCGGCCTCAGGCTCACCGCTGAAGGCGCGGTCCAGGCCGCTGTGCCAGTCGTTGCCGTGCAGGGGCCAGTTGAGCATCACCAGGTCGCCTGGCAGGCGGCCGTAGGTGATCGTGCGCTCCAGGCCGAAGGCCTCCGTGGCTGCCGTGAACGGCGCCGGCAGCCGGGGTACCGGATCGGGGCAGCGGTGCTGGCTGCGCAGCCGGCCCATCGCCACCCAGGTGGGGGACTGCACCGGCTGCCGGCTGAAGAACGGCTCAGCAGCCAGGCGTGAGGCCGGCGGCGCGCTGGGCTCGCCCCAGAGCTCGCGGCTCTCCCAGCCGAAGCGGTGGGCGCTGCCGGCCAGGGCGATCAGCTCGCCCCGGTCGCTGCCGTCGATGGCCAGCTGGGGCGCCACGGCGATCGGTTCCCCCTGCCGTTCCAGCTCCAGCAGGGTGATGCGATCGCCGCGCCGGCGCACCGCCCGCAGCCGGCACAGGGGCCACCACAGCACCCCCGCGGCCCGCAGCCAGCGGCGCAGGATGGCCTCCGCCGTGACCGGCCGGTAGCCGAAGCAGCTCACCCAGTTGTGGTCCAGGCCCTCAGGTTCGTCCTCCGCCAGCTGGCGCAGCAGGGCCCCCCAGAGGCCTGTCTGCCAGGGGCTGAGCTCGTTGCCGTCCGGGCAGCAGACGCCGGCTGCGCTCACCATGCCCCCCAGCCAGGGGCCCGGCGTGAGCAGCAGGGTGCGGGCGCCGGCGCGGCCGGCCTGAATCGCCGCTGCCGCCCCCCCGGTGCCGCCGCCCCACACCACCACGGGCATCTGTTGGTCGGACATGGCGGATCGGCGGGGTGGAGGCAGGTGATGGGTAGGATCCCGCTCAGGCGCCGGGTTCCCGGGATCGGCTCGCGATCGGCAGGGCCGGGACTCGCTGCACTCCAGGGCGCCGAGATGGCGGCCGGGCGCGCCTGCTGGCCATCGACCGCCGCATGTCCTACACCCTCACCACCCCCCTCTACTACGCCAACGACCGGGCGCATCTGGGCAGCACCTACACCACCCTGGCCTGCGATGCGATCGCCCGTCACCAGCGCCTGCGGGGCCAGCGGGTGACCTTCATCACCGGCTGCGACGAGCACGGCCAGAAGATCCAGCGCACCGCCGAGGCCGCCGGCCTCAGCCCCCAGGCCCACTGCGACGGGGTGAGCGAGGGCTACCGCGACCTGTGGAAGCGCTGGCAGATCAGCCACGACCGCTTCATCCGCACCAGTGATCCCCGCCACCGTCAGCTGGTGGAGCAGTTCTTCGCGCGGGTGGAGGCCTCCGGGGATGTGCGCGAGGGCCGCCAGCAGGGCTGGTACTGCGTGGCCTGCGAGGAGTTCAAGGACGATCCCCACGAGGCCGAGGATCCTGAGTGCCCGATTCACCGCCGCCCCCTGGAGTGGCGCGACGAGGTGAACCTGTTCTTCCGCCTCTCCCGCTACCAGGGCCAGATCGAGGAGCTGATCCGCCGGCCCGGCTTCATCGCCCCCGCCAGTCGCCGGAGGGAGGTGGAGAACTTCGTGGCCCAGGGTCTGCGCGACTTCTCGATCTCCAGGGTGGATCTGCCCTGGGGGATCCCCGTGCCCGGCCACCCCGGCCACACCTTCTATGTGTGGTTCGACGCCCTGCTCGGCTATCTCACCGCCCTTCTCGAGCCGGACGAGCCGGTGCGACTGGAGACGATCCTGGAGCGGGGCTGGCCGGCCCAGCTGCACGTGATCGGCAAGGACATCCTGCGCTTCCATGCCGTGTACTGGCCGGCGATGCTGCTCTCGGCAGGGCTGCCGCTGCCGGAGAGCGTGTTCGGCCATGGCTTCCTCACCCGCGAGGGCCAGAAGATGGGCAAATCCCTGGGCAACGTGCTCGACCCCGAGGTGCTGCTCGAGCGCTGCGGCCGCGATGCGGTGCGCTGGTATCTGCTGCGCGACATCCCCTTCGGCGATGACGGTGACTTCCAGCAGCAGCGCTTCAGCGATCTGGTGAACAGCGATCTGGCCAACACCATCGGCAATCTGCTCAACCGCACCAGCTCGATGGCGCGCAAGTGGTTCGCGGCCGCCGTGCCACCCGCCGCCGCCGGCGCCGACGAGCGCCACCCGCTGGCCCGGGCGGCCGCCCAGGCGGCGGAGGCGGTGAATGGAGGGCTGGGTGGCCTCGACTTCCGCAGTGCCGCCGAAGCGATCCTGCAGCTGGCCACCACCGCCAATGGCTACCTCAACGACCAGGCCCCCTGGACGGCGATGAAGCAGCCCGGGCAGGAGGCAGCGGTGGCGGCCGATCTCTATGCCGTGCTGGAAGCGAGCCGCTGGCTGGGCGTGCTGCTGGCGCCCCTGTTGCCGGAGCTCTCCGCCCGCATGCTGGCCCAGCTTGGCCAGGAACCCTTCGAGTCCAGCGGCCTGGGCGAGCAGGATGGCGATGCCTGGCTGGCGGCCCAGCGCTGGGGCGGGCTCGTCAGTGGTGCGCCCCTGCCCGAGCCCCAGCCGGTGATGCAGCGGCTTGAACTCGACGCCCCCCTGTGAACCGGCCCCGGATCACCGGAAGCCTGGCCAGCTCCCTGCTGGCCCTGGGCCTGCTGGGCTGCGCGCCACCGCCGCCAGCGCCCGATCCGCCGGCCCAGCCGTTCGTGTTCCGCGCCCTCAACCTCCGCCGTCAGGACCAGCAGGGCCGCCCGCTCTGGCAGCTGAGCAGTCCGGAAACCCGCTACGACCTCACGCGCAAACTCGCCCAGTCGCGGGACCTCACCGGTGTGCTGTACGAGCGGGGCGAACCGCTCTACCGCTTCTCCGCCGCCAACGGTGTGGTGCTCAACGACGGGGAGCTGGTGCAGCTGGAGGGTCCGATCCAGCTGGAGCGACTCGACGAGGAGCGGCCGCTGCTGCTCACGGGCCTGCGGCTGCGCTGGTATCCGGCCCAGGAGCGCATGGAGATCGACCGTGATCCCAGGGCCAGCAGCGCGGACCTGGAGCTCACGGCCGGCCTGGCCCGCTTTCTGATCGGCAAAGACCGGCTGGAACTGCGTCGGAATCCCATGCTGCGCCAGAGCGGAGAGCACCCGCTGAGCCTGCGCGTCGAGGAGCTCGACTGGACGCCGGGCAGTGGCGTGCTGGAGGGCCGCGGGCCGATCCGCGGCGAGCGCCAGCTGGGTGATGGCCTGGTGCAGCGCCTCACGTCTCCAGGCTTCAGCGGCAACACCGGCCAGCAGACGATCGACCTGCAGGCCCCGGTGCGGCTGGAGGATCCCCAGCGCCAGGCCGTGATCGACGCCCGCGCGACCCGCCTCGATCTCAGCCGCCGTCAGGCCAGCAGCAGTGAACCCTTCCAGGGCCGCCACGGGCCGATCCGCTTCAGCGGTGGCGGCTTCCGTGTCGATGCCGCCAGCGAAACCCTGCAGGTGAAGGATGGCTGCCGGCTGCAGCAGCCGGGTGAGCAACTGCAGGCCGGAAGCTGCCGCTGGGCCTGGGCGGCTGGCACGGTGGAGGCCAGCGGCTCGGTGGTGCTGAGCCGCCAGGCCAACGGCCTGGAAACCACGGCGGAGCGGCTGGTGGGTCGCATCGGCAGTGACGGCTTCGCCGAGTTCAGCAGTCCCGGCGGTGGCCGCGTGCGCAGCGAGCTGCGGCTGCCCGGCGGTGGAGACGGCCCTGGCTCCGGGTCCCTCAGGCCGGACCGGAATCGCCCCCGCCAGCGACCGCCAGCATTTCAGCTGTGAGCCGCCGGGCCCAGCCCTCCGTCCAGGTGAGATCGCTGCGGCTGAAGCAGCGGGCCGACCAGCCGCCCAGCACCACCACCCCCTGATCCGCCAGGGGCTGCACCAGCACCGCCGGCAGGCCGGGCAGCACGTCTTCGAATTCATCCCGGCCCGGGTACAGAGCCAGGTTCACCAGCGAAATCGTCTGCTGCCGCTCCAGGGCGCGGCGGCAGATCGGTCCAGGGCTGAACGGCGCCTCCGCCAGCAGGCCCCGGCGCAGCAGCACCCGCCCCTGCCACCACACCAGCACCACCGCCGCCGGACTGGCGGTGAGCAGCATCTGACTGCCCCAGCCCAGCTCCTGCCTCACCGGCTCCGGCAGATCTGCGGCCAGCTCCAGCCCCTCGCGGCCCTGGAGGCTGGCCCGGCTGGCCGCTTCGGGCACGGCCCGGGTCCAGAGCACAGCCACCAGCATCAGCCCCACCGCCATCAGGGCCGCCAGCACCCCCGCGCGGGTCAGAGCAGGATCCTGCGCGGCGGCCGTGAGCTGGTTGATCACCACCAGCAGCAGGCCGGCCACCCCCACCGCAAGACTCACCCTGGCTGGCGGCGGCAGGGCCATGGCGGCGGGGGACAGAGCGGACTGCAGGAGGCAAACTAGGGCCAGCCGCCCCACAGGCCGTTGTTTCGCTCCCCGCTGCTGGCCGCCCTCGCGGCCGTGCTGCTGCTGGTCATCCCGTTCAGCCCCGCCCTGGCCCAGTCCGCCGCTGACTTTCCCGCCTCCCCTCCAGAGGAGCGCGTGATCGATCGGGCCGGTGTGCTCAGTCGCGCCGCCAGCTCCGAGGTGGCCCGTGAGCTGGAGCGTTTTCAGGCCGAACGGGTGGATGCCCGGCTGGTGACGCTGAATCAGCTCGACTACGGCCTGACCCTGCCGGAGCTGGGCCGCCAGTTGCTGACGCGCTGGCGGGATCCGGCCACCGCCGGCGGCCAGGTGTTGTTCCTGTTCGACAGCCAGACCAACAGTGCCGCCGTGGTGAGTTCCGAGGACCTGAGCACCCAGCTCAGCCCTGCCCTGCTGCGCAGCACCGGCCGCAGCACCATGGCCCTGCCGATCCGCGACGGGGCCCGCTACCGCCAGGCCAGCCTCGATGGCATCAGCCGGTTGCTCACCGTGCTGCAGGGGGGCGAGGACCCCGGTGAGCCCGTGGTGGCCACCGTGGTCGCGGCCCCCAGCAACGTGCCCAGCCGGGAGGACACCGCTGCCAGCAACGCCTTCACCTGGGTGCTGGTGCTGCTGGTGGTGGGCACGGTCGTGCCCATGCTCACCTGGTGGGTCTTCTCCCGTTGATGGCGCCTCTTGCACCGCAGCCATGGGCCTGAACGACTGGCTGGGCACCTTCAGCCGGGCCCGGAACCGCCAGATCAGCCGTGATCTGCAGCGGGCCGTGCAGGCCGCCCGCACGATCGAAGCGATCGAGCGCGACCAGTTCAAGGGCCAGCCGGTGCAGCTCGACCAGCCACTGCCCCTGCCGCGCGCGGTCCAGGTGCAGCTGCGCCGTCGTTTTCAGGCCGCTGTGGAGGTGTGCCGCGACGCCGTGGCCGCCCTTGAGGATCAGCGCCGGGCCCTCGGCCCCGAGGCCCAGCGCCAGCTGCTGGCCGTGGAGGCGGTGCTGGAGCGCTACGACCCCACCCGCCAGCGCTCCCCCACCGTTCTCTCCCGCCCACCGGAGGTGCTGCCCCGCAGCCTGATCGGCGTGCTCGACCGCTTCCGGCGGCAGCTCGATCCCGATGCCGAGGTGAACCTGCTGGAGGGCTTCCGGCAGCGGCGGGACGCCACCCTGGTGTCACTGCGCATCCTGCTGCTGCTGGTGCTGGTGCCGCTGCTGGTGCAACAGCTCAGCCGCTCCCTGGTGGTGTCGCCGCTGGTGGATCGCTTCGCTCCCGACACCCCCTTTCTCAGCTATCCCAAGCCGGCCCTGGAGGAGGAGGCCGTCGAGAAGCTGCGGGTGTTCAAGGAAGAGGTGGAATTCGACGCCCTGCTGCGGGGGCTGCCGGTGCCTGAACCGCAACAGATGCAGGCGCTGCTCGCAGAGCGGGCCCAGCTGCTCAAGGAGGAGGCCGACCAGCGCAGCTCGGAAGCGGTGAAGAACGTGCTGGCCGACCTGGGCGGGCTGCTGGGTTTTGTGCTCATGTGCTGGCTGGGGCGTCGCGAGATTCAGGTGCTGCGGGCTTTTCTGGATGAGCTGGTGTATGGCCTCAGCGACAGTGCGAAGGCCTTTGGAATCATTCTGTTCACCGACATCTTTGTGGGGTTCCACAGCCCTGAAGGCTGGACTGTGCTGCTTGATGGCATCGCCCACCACCTGGGATTACCAGCTCGTGAGAATTTCATCATGCTGTTCATCGCCACCTTCCCGGTGGTGCTGGCAACGGTGTTCAAATACTGGATCTTCCGCTATCTCAACCGCGTCTCCCCCTCCTCGGTGGCCACCCTGCGCACCATGAATGGCGGTGGCTGAGCTCTGGCCCATGGCTGAGCTCTGGCAGCTTGAGCTGATCACCGGCCCGGCCCGCAGCGGCAAGAGCCGCTGGGCCGAACACCGGGCCCACGGCAGTGAGCGACCCGTGCACTATCTGGCCACCGGGCCGCAGTTGCCCGACGACCCCCAGTGGCAGCTGCGCCTGGACCGCCACCGCCGCCGCCGCCCCGCCAGCTGGACCTGCCATGAGGTGGGCGCCCAGCTGGCGCCGGCCCTGGCGGCCCTGCCGCCCGGCGATCTGGCCCTGGTGGACTCCCTCGGCACCTGGGTGAGCTGGGGCCTGGAGCTCCAGGAGGCGCTCTGGGCCGAACGGGTGGAGGACCTGCTGGCCAGCCTGGCGGGCCGTTCCGCTCCCGTGCTGCTGGTGAGTGAACAGACCGGCTGGGGGGTGGTGCCACCCACCGCCATCGGCGGCCGTTTCCGTGATCGGCTCGGTGCCCTGGAGGAGCGGCTCAGCGGCCACTGCCGCCATCTCTGGCTGGTGGTGGCCGGCCGCGCGATCGACCTGCTGGCCCTCAGCCAGCCGGTGCCCAGCAGCTGAGGTCCGCGCACCAGATCCATGCCCCAGGTGGTGCTCTACCAGCCCCAGATTCCGCCCAACACGGGCAACGTGGCCCGCACCTGCGCCGCCACCGCTCAGGAGCTGCACCTGGTGGAGCCGCTGGGATTCGAGATCAGCGACCGAACCCTGCGCCGCGCCGGCCTTGACTACTGGCCCTGGGTGCCCCTGCACCGCCACGCCAACTGGCAGCACTTCCAGGCCGAGCGCCGGCGGCGGGGCGGGCGCCTGGTGGCCCTCAGCGCCCATGGGCGCTGCAGCTACGCCAGCTTCGCCTTCGCAGCCGACGACTGGCTGCTGTTCGGCCGCGAAACCGAGGGGTTGCCGCCGGCGCTGCTGGCGGAGGCCGACGCCTGCCTGACGATCCCCATGGCCCGCTCCCGCCACCACCCCGGGGGCGGTGTGCGCAGTCTCAACCTGGCCACGGCCACTGCCGTGGTGCTGTTCGAGGCCCTGCGCCAGCTGGGGGAGCTGGGGCAACCCTGACCTTGCTGCTCCTGATCCCTTCCGCTACTGTCTGCGCGGTCCAGGGATGCAGGCTTCTCCACTGGGCTTTGTCGTTTGGGGACACCTTGAATGAAGCCAACACAAGCACTTCAGACCGGTTTGCTACTCCTCCTCCCCGGAGTTGTTGCCATTCCTGCCATCGGGGTCGCCGTATCCCAACGCCATCCCGATGAGCTGCCACTCGATCAGCAGCTGCTCTCCCTTCCCTCCCCGATAGAGCCCACCGCCGCCGACGGGCTGGCTGCCGATGCCTCCCTCAACGCCCCTGCCCAGGTGTTCCCCCTCCTGCCCGCCGACTCCCCGTCCGGCGATCAGCTGCTGGCGAGCGCTGGCAGAGCCGATGGGCGTTCCACCCTGCCGTCCCCCAGCGCTCCGCCGCCGGTGCGGACCA
>JAWOBH010000080.1:0-4071 GCA_046498125.1 Prochlorococcaceae cyanobacterium
CGCGGGCCCGGGGGCCCAGGGTGCGGGTCAGGGCCCGGGCTTCCGCCAGATCCCCCACCGGCGTGCCGGTGGCATGGGCCTGCACGAAGCTGAGCGCCTCCACGCCCAGGTCAGCCCGCCGAAGGGCGTCGGCCATGGCGGCACTGGCGCGCAGTCCTTCAGGTTCCGGGGCCACGATGTGGTGCCCGTCGCTGCTGCTGCCGCAGCCCAGCAGCCAGCCCAGGGGCCGGGGCCCCCCGGCCCGCAGGTCGCCGGGGCGCTGCAGCACGAGCGCCCCGGCCCCCTCGGAGAGCACGAAGCCGTCGCGGTCCCGGCCGTAGGGGCGGGAGGCCTGGTGCGGGGCGTCATTGCGGCAGGAGAGGGCCCGCATGGCCGCAAAGCCCACCAGTCCCAGCCGATTCACGGGCGCTTCGCTGCCGCCGGCGATCACCACATCAACGCGGTCGTCGTTGAGCAGCATCTGGGCCAGCAGCAGCGCTTCGGCGCCGGAGGCACAGGCCGACACGGGAGTGTGGGCGCCGCCATGGAGACCCAGATCGATGGCGATCTGTCCGGCGGCGGCATTGGGGATGAGCATCGGCACGGTGAGCGGATTCACCCGGCCCGGCCCGGCCTCCAGCAGGTTGCAGTGCTGCCGCTCCAGGGTGGCCAGTCCGCCGATGCCGGTGCCGATCACCACCGCCACCCGAGCTGCGTCGATACCCGCCAAGTGGGGCTGGGCCTGGCTCCAGGCCCGGCGGGCCGCCAGCAGGCCCAGCTGGGAGCAGCGGTCCAGGCGCCGGCGCTGCAGGGGTTCGAGCGCACCGGCCACATCGGCGTCAACGCAGCCGGCGATGCGCGCGGGCAGGTCGCTGGCCCAGGGTTGCTGCAGAGCTTTGATGCCGCTGCGGCCCTCCAGGGTGGCGGTCCAGGTGCCGTCGGCATCGCCGGCCAGGGGGGTGATCGCCCCCCAGCCGGTCACGGCGATCCGCTCAGCTGCGCGGGCCATGGTCGCGCTCGAGCGATTCCAGGTGTCGCTGGACATCGCCGACGGTGCGGAAGCGCAGCAGGTCCTCCTCGCGGATCTTGATGCCGAGGCACTCATCGGCCTCGATCAGGATTTCGTAGAAGCCCAGGGAATCGATACCGATGTCTTCGATCGGGCGGGCATCAGGAGTGATCTGCTCAGGGTCGGCGCCGGAGATGCGCTGCAGGATCTCGATCAGACGGCCCTGCAGGCTCTCCCCGTCTGGTGCTGGGGACGGGGCTCCGCGGCTGTCGTTGTCGGGGCCTGCGTGCATCAAGTCCCTTGGCCCCGCCCTGATCGGATGGCAACGTACCAGTTCACTGGCACTGGCTCATCCCCCCCGATACCAGCTGAAGGTCCGGTAGATCGGCAGATGGTCGACGGCGATGAAGTGTTCCAGTCGGCGAGCCGGGATCCGGCCCAGATCGGCGGCCATGAGAATCTCGGTGATCTGGTTGAAGTCCCGGGCCAGGGACAGGTTGCGCACCCGGGCTTCCATGAGATTGATGTACTGGCGCAACAGCACCGGCAGGCGGAAGGAGGGGTCGAGGCGCTGGCGGATGTCCCGTTCCAGCTCCTGGATGGTGGCCACCGCTGCCGGCCGTGGATCTGGTGCCAGCCCGTCGAGCGGATGGCGGGGCTGGGGATGGGGTGACGAGGGATCCAGGAAGGGGGGACGCAGCAGGGTGCCTAGAAACTCACGGTTCACCGTGTCGTCGTAGGCGAAGTGGTTGTAGGACACCAGGCCATGGATGGAGCTGTAGCCCGCGCCCACGGCCACCTGGAGCCCACCGCGGAACAGCAGCATCAGAGTGTGGGGCAGGCGCTGAAAGCGCGGAGCCAGCGCCACCCGGCCGATTTCCAGATGGTTGCCCTTGCTGGCCAGATCGGCCTTGATACCGGGATACACGTGCTCCAGGTACGACTGCCGGCCCCCCGGCAGGGTAGCGGAGCCTTGGCAGCCCTGCTCAGCGGCCTCAAGGGCGGGCACGAACTGCAGACGGGCTGAGCCCGCCAGTTCGCCGCTGCTGGCTTCCACCAGCAGGAAGTGGTCGTAATGGGGGTCGCGGCTGTCCAGATCCCGGCTGTTGCCGGAGCCTGAGAGCTGCTGACGGTAGGTGAGCTCGCGCAGCTCTCCAACGGGTTCGGCGTAGGGCCCGAAGCGATCGCCGGGCAGCAGGTAGAGATCCAGCCCCTGGGATCGCAACAGGAGGAAGCGAGCGAGATCCATGTGGATCCGATCAGGGGGAAGAGCGATCGCGGCGGAGAGATTCAACGGATGTCCGTCGGTCGTCTTCACGATGGGGATCGGGGTGCGTGAAGATTAGCCCGCTCGCCCTGGTGTTCCCCGCCGCCCGGCCGACTCCGGTTTCCTCCGCCCCCAGGCCCCGTGACGTCATCCCCGCTCCTGTCTGCCGACCGAACCGCTGGCCGCTGCCTGTGCCGACGATCGCTGGCCCTGGTGCTCACCCCCCTGGCCCTGGCTCCCCTCGGCGTCGGGGCCACGCTCCTGGGGGCGCCCCGGCGTTCCCTGGCTCAGCAGGCGCCCCAGCCCGACGCCTTCCCGATCCCTGAGCCCGACGGTGTCGACTCCCGGCCCCCTGCCCCCGGCGTACGTCCCCAGCTGAGAACACCTGCGCCCCTGGGCGAGGTGGCCCCGCAGCCTGCCGCAGCTCCCCGGGCCGCCTCGCCGAGCGTCGATCCGGGCATCGGCAGCGTTCGCTACCGGCTCGGCCCTGGCGATCGCCTGACCATGTCGGTGTTCATGGTGGAGGGCTATGGGGCCGAGGTGGAGGTTCTCGGCGACGGCACGGTCAACCTGCCCCGTCTGGGTGCTGTCCCCGTCTGGGGTCTCACCATCGATGAGGCCCGACAGCGCATCACCGAGGGATACGACCGCTTTCTCCGCAACCCGCTCGTGTATCTCGACCTTGTGGCTCCGCGTCCGGTGCGTGTGACCCTGCTGGGTGAGGTGCAGAAACCCGGCTTCTACACCCTCACCCAGGGCAACCAGGCGTCAACCCTGGCGGCGGCCGGTCCGGCCACCAGCGGCACCACCATCGTCACGGCCGGTTGGCCCACCCTGGTGGATGCGGTGCAACGGGCCGGGGGGATCACCGCCACGGCGGATCTGTCCGAGGTGGTGCTCACCCGCCCAAGCCCGACGCCGGGGGGCCGGCCGGTGGACTACCGCTTCGACTACCAGCAGTTGCTGATGAACAACCGCAGCACCGTCAACCCGTTGCTGTACGACGGCGACATGGTGCGGGTCGCCCGGGCGGAGGCGCCCAAGTCCGGCGACGTGCTGATCCGCACCGCCGCCTCCAACTTCGCCCCGGACACCATCGGCGTGACCGTGGTGGGCGAGGTGCGCCAGCCCGGCCTGATGCAGGTGCGCTCCAACAGTCCTCTGGCGGCGGCGGTGATCGCCGCAGGGGATGTGGATCCTGGCCGGGCCAATGCCCGTGAGATCCGCCTGATCCGCGTGCAGCCCAGCGGCGAGGTGGAGGTGCGCAGCATTGCCTTCGATCCCTCCGCAGCTCTGGACTCGCCGGCCAACCCCGCGTTGCACAACGGCGACATGGTGGTGGTGCCCCGCAACGGCTGGACCCGCTTCAATGACTTCCTGCTCCAGGCCGTCACTCCCTTCGGGCCTGTGCTCAACGCCGCCTCGATCTACCGCATCTTTGCGGACTGATCAACGGGGTACTGACGACAGGCCGAGACTTCCGCCTGCTCAGATCCCCAGCCGCGCCCAGATCACTCCCAGATTGGCCTGGTGCAGGTCGGTGGAGAAGCAGTCCGCCAGCTGGGCGGGGTTGAGGCGGCTGGTCACCTCTGCGTCAGCCTCGAGGTTGGCGCGGAAGTTGCCGCCATCGCTGTTCCAGGCGCTGTGGGCATTGCGCTGCACGATCCGGTAGGCCTGCTCGCGGCTGAGGCCCGCCTCCACCAGGGCCAGCAGCACCCGCTGGCTGAACACCACGCCGCCATACAGGTTCATGTTGCGGGCCATGTTGTCCGGGTAAACGCCCAGCCCCTTCACCACGTCGGTCATCTCCCGCAGC
>JAWOBH010000106.1:0-8375 GCA_046498125.1 Prochlorococcaceae cyanobacterium
CTGATAAATTTATTTTTGTCAGTCAGTATAATTGTTTCAAATTTAATAAATTTGGAATACCAACAGAAGTTGTAGAATATCCAGTTGATGTCTGCCGGCCGCCCAACCGGAGCAGCGCCGTATCCAGCCCGCCAGCGCGAGTGCCTTCGAGCCCGAGGACGACTACGACTATGTGCAGGTGGAGGAGCGCCGTCAGCGGGAGCCTCTGCGCCAGCGCCGCTACCTCGATGAGGACGAGGCGCCCCGCGAGCAGGCCTACCGCCGCGACCTGGCTGAACCCAGGCGCGAGCTCAGCGACCCCAGGCGTGACATCGGCGAACCCCTGGAGGAGGAGCCGATCCGGCCGAGGCCCGAGCCCCGCTCCCAGCCCCTACCGCGGCGGCGGCCACCGGCCCCGGTGAACCGGGACCCCCTGGATGTGGAGGTCGATGACCTCGGCGATCCCTGGTGACTCCCGGCCCCCTGATGGGGCAAGCCAACGGCCGAGGCTCAGACGGGCCTGAATTCCAGGGAGGCGGAGTTCACGCAGTAGCGCTGGCCGGTGGGGGCGGGACCGTCGCCGAACACATGCCCCAGGTGGGCCTCACAGGTCGCGCAGCGGATCTCCGTGCGCACCATGCCGTGGCTGCGGTCCACCAGGGTGCGGATCGCTTCCGGCTTGACGCCATCCCAGAAGCTGGGCCAGCCGGTGCCGGAGTCGAACTTGGTGGCACTGCTGAACAGGGGGGCTCCGCAGCACACGCAGTGGTAGGTGCCGGTGGCCTTGTGGTTCCAGTAGTCGCCGGTGAAGGCCCGCTCGGTGCCGCCCTGGCGAGCGATGCGGAACTGCTCGGGGGTGAGCTTCTGGCGCCACACCTCCTCGCCGGCATCGCGGCTGAGGCCACTCTCGATGCCGCAGGCGGAGGCGGAACCGGGCGTGACCGCGGACGGCGTGGCTGGGGGCTGCGAGGACGAAGGCTGGGCAGAGGAGGGCGGCGTGGACGCGGACATGGGGCGCTGCATGGCTGATGAGGTGACCCTAGGAATCGCCGACCTGCGGCGGCAGCAGCTCCCGCACCAGTGCCACCAGCGCCGCCACCGCGCCGCCCTCGCCGCGCAGGCCGCGCAACTCCCGGCGCAGGGCCTCGAGGCGCTCGGGCCTGGAGAGCCAGTCGGCGCTCTCCACGGCGATCTGGGCCGGTGAGATCGCCCCCACCCGCTCCGGCACCAGCAGGCGCCCGGCGTGGATGTTGGGCAGGGCCAGGGGAGTCCGCCGCCGCAGCCGCCAGGCGGTGAGCGAACGGCCCAGCAGCGCTCCCAGCCCGGGCAGCCGCGCCAGCCAGCCCGCCAGCCCATCCCAGGCCCGCATCACCTCCGGGTGCTGGGTGGGCACCAGCACCAGCATCGGCAGTCCCAGGGCAGCCAGCTCGGCGGTGTTGGCACCCACCGTGGTGAGGGCCAGGGCGCACTGGCTGAGGGGCCCGTGGGCCGGGGCCATGCGCGTGAGTTCGATGCGGGTGCCGGCTGGGGTGACCAGGGCGAGGCCATCGCGCTCCAGCAGGGCGGAGGGCAGCGGACGGGGCACACCGGAGCGGTAGCGGCGGGCGATGGGATTGGCGGCACCGGCGCAGTGCAGCAGCTCGGCCAGGCTGGTGGTGGGCGCGAGCGGCAACAGGAACCGGCAGCCGGGCCGCAGCGCCGCCAGCCGGTCGGCCGTCTCCAGCAGAAAGGGCACGCCCACCAGCAGCTTGGCCCGCTTGGAGCCCGGCAGCAGGGCCACCCACTCGCCGGCGGGGAGGGGGGCCTCACGGCGCGCCCGCTCGCCGAGATCCGCCATCAGGTCGCCCACCACCGTGCAGCGCGGCCGCCACCGGGGTGCCAGCCGCTCGGCGGCCTGGGGCCCCATGGCGGCGATGCGGTCGTTCCAGCGCGGCCAGCGGGCCAGCCATTCCGCGTAGGTGAGGTGCCGGTAACCCAGGCGCGCGGAGAGCAGCACCGTCCAGAACTGGTCGCCGCCCAGAAACACCACCACCCCCCGCCGCGGCCACGGTCCCCAGCGGCCCGGCCGCAGCAGCAGACCCCAGAAGCGCCGCGCCGGCGTGATGCGCTCGAACAGGCCCCAGCCCGCCGCCACCCGCTGTTCGCGACCGGTTCCGTTGGGACAGGGCACCAGCACCAGATGCAGGGCGGCGGCGGCGGCGGCGCAGGGGCGCAGCGGCAACTGGCGGTGCAGCCCCAGCGCCAGAGGCCGCACCCATGTGGCCAGTTCCCCGGGGCCGTTGCTCACCAACACGATGGCGAACGGCTCCGGGGCGAACGGCTCAGACGTGGCGGCTCAGCGCTGAAGAAAAAAGTGCGGATGGCGAGACTTGAACTCGCAAGGCCGAAGCCACACGCCCCTCAAACGTGCGTGTCTACCAATTCCACCACATCCGCTGATGGGCCGACCCTGGAGGGGGATCCAGCGCCGGACCGCAATATACCCATCGCCCTGCCCCGCCATCCCAGGGGTGCTCTGTGAGCGCTGATACAGTCCGCTGCGGCCTGGTTGAGCTGAGACGCGGCGCATGCCCATCGGCAAGTTGCTGATCGCCAACCGTGGCGAGATCGCCCTGCGCATCCTGCGCAGCTGCCGCGAACTGGGCATCCCCACCGTGGCGGTTTACAGCACGGTGGACCGCAACGCCCTGCACGTGCAGCTCGCCGATGAGACGGTGTGCGTGGGCGAGGCACCCAGCTCCAAGAGCTACCTCAACATCCCCAACATCCTGGCGGCGGCAACCTCCCGGGGGGCCGATGCCATCCACCCCGGCTACGGCTTCCTGGCGGAGAACGACCGCTTCGCCGAGATCTGCGGCGACCACGGCATCATCTTCGTGGGCCCCTCGCCCGAGGCGATCCGCTCGATGGGCGACAAGTCGACCGCCAAGGCGACCATGCAGCAGGTGGGGGTGCCGACGATCCCCGGCAGCGACGGCCTGCTGGCCTCGGTGGAGGAGGCCCGCGAGCTGGCCGCCCAGATGGGCTACCCGGTGATGATCAAGGCCACCGCCGGCGGCGGCGGTCGCGGCATGCGGCTGGTGAGCGGCGCCGATCAGCTCGAGAGCCTGTTCAAGGCGGCCCAGGGGGAGGCGGAGGCGGCCTTCGGCAATCCCGGCCTCTACATGGAGAAGTTCATCGACCGGCCCCGGCACGTGGAGGTGCAGGTGCTGGCCGACCGCCACGGCAACGTGATCCACCTGGGCGAGCGCGACTGCTCGATCCAGCGCCGCCACCAGAAGCTCCTGGAGGAGGCCCCGAGCGTGGCCATCAACGCCGACCTGCGCCGCCAGATGGGCGATGCCGCCGTGGCTGTGGCCCGCGCCATCGGCTACGAGGGCGCGGGCACCGTGGAGTTCCTCGTGGACCGCAGCGGGCAGTTCTATTTCATGGAGATGAACACCCGCATCCAGGTGGAACATCCGGTCACCGAGATGGTCACCGGTGTGGACCTGATCGCCGAGCAGCTGCGCATCGCCGGCGGCGAGCCGCTGACGATGACGCAGGACGACATCAAGCTCTGCGGCCATGCCATCGAGGTGCGCATCAACGCCGAGGATCCCCGCCAGAACTTCCGCCCCGCCCCCGGACGCATCACAGGCTGGCTGCCGCCGGGGGGCCCGGGCGTGCGCTTCGACAGCCACGTCTACACGGGCTACGAGATTCCGCCCTTCTACGACTCCCTGATCGGCAAGCTGATCGTGTGGGGAGTGGACCGCGACCACGCCCTGCGCCGCCTGCACCGGGCCCTCTCCGAGTGCGCCGTCACGGGCATTCCCACCACCATCGACTTCCACCTGCAGCTGATCGAGCGGCCCGAGTTCCAGGCCGGCGATGTGCACACCAAATTCGTGGAGGAGGACATGCTGCCGATGGTCTGAAGCCCAGGCCATCGGCTCAGGCGGATCAGGCCACAGGGAGTGGGCGCTGCATCAGCTGGGTCACCAGGCCCTGCTGCCCCACCAGCAGCTCCCGCAGCAGGCTGATCAGGCCCACCCACACCACCGGCGTCACGTCCACCCCCCCGATCGGCTGGATCAGCCGCCGCGTCGGCGCCAGCAACGGTTCGGTGGGCCAGGCGATCAGCCGCAGGGCACCTTTCTGCAGATCCAGCTGGGGGTACCAGGTGAGCACGATGCGGAACAGAAACAGCAGGGTCCACAGCGCCAGCAGCAGGCCCAGCAGCAGATGGGTCCAGACCAGGGGGGAGCTGGGCAGAGCCGTCACAAACCTCTAAGCATCGGCGCCCCCAGCGTAGGGAGCTGGAGCCACTGCCTAAGATCGCTGCCAATCCTGAGCGTCCCTGGCGACCTCCCCATGACCCCTTCCCTCGCCAACTTCCTGAGCAGCCTCGTGTGGGGCGCGGTGATCGTGGTGGTGCCGATTTCCGTGGCCCTGGTGCTGATCAGCCAGACCGACCAGGTGGATCGGCGCCTTTGAGCCCTCCAACCTGACCCGGGCTGGGCCATTGGTCCGGGGCATTGGTCCTCACTCTCCTTAGAGTGGGGACCAATGCCCCGCCGGAGGCCGCCTGTGGTCAATGCCAGTCTGAATTGGGCCAGCATCGTCGGCATCGTGCTGGCGGTGGGCGGCGCGCTGCTCTATTTCATGCGCAACTTCAAGCCGGCCCTGGCGCGCGACTACGACGTGTTCTTCGCGGCCGTGGGCCTGCTCTGTGGCGGGATCCTCTTCTTCCAGGGCTGGCGGCTCGATCCCATCCTCCAGTTCGGCCAGTTCCTGCTGGCCGGCACCACGGTGTTCTTCGCCTACGAGAGCGTGCGCCTGCGTGGGGTGACCACCGAACAGGCACGACGCTCCGCCTACTTCGACGACGACGAGCCGATGCCCGCTGCGCCCCCCTACCGCCCGCGCATGGGCGGCAGGCCCTGGGAGGAGGAGGGGCCGGAGCGTCTCGATGAACCCCAGCCCCTGCGCCGCCGCATCCCCGCCCGGGGCGCCGACGACGAGGAGGACGACTTCTACCGCCCCAGCCGGCCCAGCCGGGCGGCAATCCCCGAGCGCGCCGCCAGCCGGCGGGATGGGCCCAGCCGTCCCGGCCCCGCTGGCTGGGATGACGACGACAGCGCCAGTGGCCCTTCGCCGCGCCGCTACAGCGCCGGCCGCCCCAGTGGTGCGCCTGAATTCGGCAGCCGCCGCCGCGACCGCGATGGCCAGAGCGAGGCGCGCCGCGGCAGCCGGCCGGTGGCCGCTGCCGATGCCATGCCCCGCTCCAGCCGTCGTGCTGCCGGCGCCCCAAGCTCGGCACAGGCCAGCGGCGGCCCGGTGCCAGACGCCGGCCGGCCGGGCATTCCCCAGGGTTCACCGATCGGCTCCCGCGGCGCCGATGCCGCCGCGATCAGCGATGCCGACTACAGCCCGGTGGGCCGCAGCCGCCCCCAAGCGCCCGCAGCCAATGCCGCCGGCATGCCCTCAGCGCCCGGCGGCGGAGCCCCCGAGCGCAGCAGCCGCGGCCGCGACAATTCCTCCCGGTTCGACGACTGAGCGGATGGTCATGGGCTGATGGTCATGGGCTGATGGTCAACCGTGCGCGCTGATCGGCGCGTTCCCTGGCGCACACCGGCCTGATGGGGGCCCATCCCGCCAACCTGCCTGGGCTCACCGCCCTGGTGGCTGCCCTCATGCTCAGCGGCTGTCAACTCGGCCGGACCCGGCGGGCCCCGGGGGTTGGGCCTGCCGGCGGCAACCGCCTCGATCCGGCCCTGAGCGGCGACGGCCGCCTGCTGGCCTCCGTGCTGGAACGCGACGGGCAGGGCCGGGTGATCCTGCAGCAGCAGCCGGGCGGGGGGCTGCGCCCCCTGCGGCTGCGGCGCCGTCAGCCCCACAGCTCCCCGAGCCTGAGCTGGAATGGCCGCTACCTGGCAGTGCTGGTGCAGGAAGGGCCGCAACGGCGGGCCGTGATCGAGGATCGCCTGCGCGGCCGGCTGCTGCGGCTGCCACTGCAGCCCGGCAGCCAGCCCGAGCGCCTCAGCCTGGCCAGCGATGGCTCGCGCCTGGCGGTTCAGCTGCTGCGCAACGGCCGCCGCCGGGTGGAGGTGTTCGACCTCCGGGGCCTGCTGGAGCAGGATCTGCCCCCCGCCCAGGCGGTGCTCGGCGGCGGAGCGGGGCAGCCATGACCACCCCCACCAAGCCACCACGGCCCCAGCTGGTGCTGCTGGCCAGCGCGGCCGTGCTGGTGGGGCTCGCGGGCTGTGGCGGCGAGCGTCCGCGGCCGCTGGTGGCCCTCAACGGGACGCTGGCGGGTGAGGAGAGCAGCCGGGAGCCGGCGCTGGCGGGACGCTGGCTGGCCGTGATCAGCACCCGGGGGGGGCGCGACCGGGTGCAGCTGCTGGATGTGGAGCGCAACGTGCAGCTGCCGCTGCCGGGGCTGAACCGCCCCGATGCCCAGCTGCTGAGCGTGTCGGTGGATCTGGCCGGTGAACGGCTGACCCTGGTGCGCCAGCTGGACGGGCGCACCGAACTGGTGCTCTATCAGCGCTCGCTGGGGAGCCTGCGGCGGCTGCCGATCAACCCGGCCGGCGTGCCCCGGCGGGTGCAGCTGCGCGCTGACGGCCGACAGCTGGCGGTGGAGGTGAGCCGCGACGGCCTCGGCCAGATCGACCTGCTCGACCTGCCCTGAGCGCGGACACCCGGCCCGTGAGCATCCGGCACGTCAGGGCACCAGGCCGGCCCAGCGCAGGAACGTCTCGCCGCTGAGGACCTCGATCAGCAGCACGGCGGTGAAACCAAGCATGGCGAAGCGGCCGTTCACCCGCTCGGCATAGGCACTCCAGCCGAAGGCGGGCACGTCGGCTGTGGTGGCGCTGGTGGCCTGCACCTGGACATCAGCGGAAGCGTCGGAAGACATGGGGGCAGGGGCGTCAGGCAGAGGTGTCAACAGGGGGCGTCAGACAGTGGCGCCGAAGACATAGCCCTCGGCGGGCAGCAGCCGCCAGTGTCCCGTACCGTCCAGCTCCAGCACCGTGTCGTGGAACTCGGTGAGGGTGGGGCGGTGGCCCACGCTCACGAAGGCGATGTCCCGCTCGCGCAAGAGGTCGTAGAGGTGGCGCTCGGTGGCCACATCGAGGGCACTGGTGGCCTCATCGAGCACCACGATGCGGGGGGCATTGAGCAGCAGGCGGGCGAAGGCCAGCCGCTGCTGCTCACCGAGGGAGAGCAGGCGGGGCCAGTCCTGCTTGATGTCCAGATCGGGATAGCGGTGCACCAGCTCCGGCAGTCGCACCTCCGAGAGCACATGGCGCAGCTGCTCGTCGCTGAAGCGCTCCGGAGGCATCGGGTAGCAGAGTTGCTCACGCAGGCTGCCGAGCAGCATGTAGGGCTTCTGGGGGATGAACAGCAGCTCCCCTTCCCGGGGCCGCTCCACCTCTCCGGCCGCCGGCGGCCACAGACCGCTCACCAGCCGCAGGAAGGAGGTCTTGCCGCAGCCCGATGGCCCCACCACCAGCAGACGCTGGTTGCGGTCCACCTCCAGGCTGAGGTCGTGCACCAGGGTGCGGGTGCTGTGGGGCGGCACCAGATCCACGTGGCTCACCAGGATCGAATCAGGGCGCAGCCCCGGCCGGGCGCCGTTGCCGCCCAGCGCCAGCGCGCGCTCCCCGCTGATCTCATCAACCTTGCTCTGGAATCCCTCCAGGCGGCTGATGGAGGCAGAGAACGCCGCCAGGCGGTCGATGTTGTTGACGATGTAACTGACCGAGAACAGCACCTGGGAAAAGGCGATGCTGGCCTGCCCGAAGACGCCGAAATCCACCTCGCGAGCGAAGTAGATGGGGGCGATCACCAGCCAGGGCAGGAAGCGGGAGAAGTAGTCGTAGGAGCGCTGGATCACACTGATCAGCGCCTCCCAGATGATCAGACGGTTGTAGTTCTCGATGGCACCATCCAGGCGCCGCACCGCTTCGCGCGACTCCTGCTTCTCGCCCCGGTAGAAGGCAATCGATTCAGCGTTGTCGCGGATGTGCACGAGGCCGTAGCGGAAGTTGGCCTCGAGCTTGAGCTGCTGGTAATTGAGCTTCACCAGCTTGCGGCTGGCAAACACGATCGCCGCCGTGCCACCAACGGAATAGACCAGCAACAGCAGCGCCAGCCGGTCGCTGATGCTCCACAGCACGATGATGAAGCTGAAGAAAGTGAGCAGCGCCGACAGCACCTCCACGGTCACGCTCAAGCTGGTGCGGGTGAAACTGTCGGTGTCCTGGGCGATGCGTTGGTCGGGATTGTCGATCTCCTCGGCCGATTCATCGTTGGGGTTGAGCTCGTAGTAGGCCCGGTTGCTGGGCCGCTACCTCAGCAACCGGGCCTACTACGAGCTCAACCCCAACGATGAATCGGCCGAGGAG